>JAWSUM010000003.1:0-76938 GCA_033549165.1 Methanolobus sp. | reverse complement strand
AGTGCTTTTGATAAGCTGGAACAGTATGACAATTCCGTGGATGCCTATGAACAGGCCGTGAAGGTCGATCCTTCCTGTGCACGTGCGTGGTATGACCTGGGTCAGGCATATGACAAGCTCGGGGAGCACAGTGATGCCGTCAGATCCTACTCAAAGGCCGTGAAGGTCGATCCTAACTTCACAGCTGCCTGGTATGCCAGGGCAGTGAATCTTGATAGCACGGGAAAGTATGACGAATCCATTGTATATTATAACAAAGTGATAGAGTTGCAGCCGGATTCAACCGAGGCATGGTTCAGGAAAGCTGCTGCCCTTGACGGACTTGGAAGATACGATGAAGCTATTGTATGTTACGAAAAAGTACTTGAGTTGCAGCCAGGCCATTCAACTGCAAAGTTCCAGTTAAACGCTGACCTTGAAATAATGAACGCCGGAAACATTTCCGATGGTATGTTCCCGAGAAATGCAGCTCTTTTGGGAACACTCAACGGCAATGTGTTTTTCCCGAATGCATTGTTCATCTGGAACGATGAGATCCCACTGACAACTTCAAGTACTGGCCTGCGAAGTACGGGCAGTAACGACATGCTTGGCGAACCAGTGACATTTGATGCTGTCTGGGTTGCTAAAGGTGATCTGTTGAATAAGATGTCCAGTCCGGAAGATGCTGTTGCTTGCTATGATAAGGCGATACTGCTCAATAGTGATTCCAGTACTGCCTGGGCTGGAAAGGCTGCGTCGCTTGACCTGCAGGGCAGTTATGCCGAGGCTGTCGGCTCCTATGAAAAGGCGATCTCACTCGATCCTGGCAACGCGGATATCTGGTACATGAAAGGCATGTCACACTACAACCATGGTGACGATATACCTGCCATTGAAGCCTTTGAAAAGGTGCTTGAGGAAGATCCATCTAATACAGAGGTATTGTATTCGAAGGCTTATGCAAGCGACAGGAATGGCATGTACGGTGAGTCTCTCGAGTCATACGATGCCATATTACAGGAAGACCCCCAGAACACGGAAGTATGGTACAGGAAGGGATTTGCTGCATATCAGGTAGGAAAGTATGAGCTTGCACTGAGCTCGTTCGACCATGTTCTGAAGTACGATCCTACAAATACATCTGTACTCATGTTACAGGGGCAGGTATCCGAAGAACTGGGTAACTACGATGATGCTGTGGGTTATTATGGCCGCCTGGTCGAGCAGAAGCCGGATGATACTGCTGCCTTGTTCCAGCTGGGTCTTGCATATGAGAAGAATGGTGACTATGCAAACGCGGTTGAAGCCTATGACAAGATCACCACCCTGGAACCTGGTAATGTTGATGCATGGAATATGAAAGGATTCGCCTATTACCTCAAGGGCGACATTGCGACTGCTTCCAGCATGTTCGACAAGTCCATAGCCCTTGACCCCACGGACGCATCAGCCTATTATCACAAGGGTATGGTTGCGTATATGCTCAGCAGCGGTGCCGTTTATTATTACGATAAGGCATTGGAACTTGATCCGGATTGCGTTACAGCCTTGTATAATAAGGGTTTCATCCTGAATGTCAGGGGAGACGTTGAAGGTGCCATAGCTTGCTATGATAAGGCACTGAAGATCGATCCTGGTAACCCATCTGTGCTGTACAACAAGGAATTTGCTCTTTACCGTCTGGGCAGATCCGCTGAGGCCGAAGCTGTGCATAATACACTACAATCCACAGATCCCGGATTCGCAGAATCCCTTCAGGATAGGGGTACTGCATTCTTCCTGCCGGACACCTATAGTGAAACGCTTGACTACAAGCTTCCTGCAAGGTGGTATGATAGTGAGCAGGAAGAACCTGTCCCGGTAAATTCAACTGGTTCGGCATAGGCTGAGCTTAAAGAACAGAGGCTATGAAATCGCAATCTTTATTGTGCATAGCCTTCATTTCTCTTTTATGCCAATTTCACTTATTTTCGATATGGATGGCGTACTGCTGGACTCCATGCCACACCATGCGGATGCCTGGGTCCGGGTCCTCGATGAATGGGGTGTAAAGATCACCAGGGATGATGTCTACGAGATAGAGGGTGCGAATCATTTCCAGGGTCTTCAGTGGCTTTTCAACAGGGCTGGCAGGGATATTGAAGCTGAACATTACGGGGCTATACTGGACAGGAAAGTGGAAATGTTCTCTCTTCTGGGAACCGTAAGGCCATTTGATGGCATGGGCGAATGTCTTAATATATTAAAGGGATCCTTCAGGCTTGCCCTTGTCACGGGTTCCGAAAGAGTCACCGTGAATCGCCTGGTCAATGAGTTCTTTCCGGACATCTTCGAAGTTGTTGTGTGCGGTGACGACATACTTCACGGAAAACCTTCCCCCGATCCTTATCTCAAGGCTGTGGAAATGCTGGGGATAGAAAAGGAGGAGTGCATTGTCATTGAGAACGCTCCCATGGGAGTTGAGTCTGCAAAAAGTGCCGGGCTATATTGCGTGGGCGTACCCACTTACGTGTCTCCGGAGAAGTTATCACATGCTGACATTGTTTTACGTGACTGCCTGTCCCTTCCCGGATATCTGTTGAAAATGATTCCCGTCTGATTTTCGTAAAATATTAAAGTCGAACCCCCAATATATATGTATGAACGATAAGAACGATCAGACAGATTCAAAAGAAGAACTTCTTGCTGAGCTTGGAAGGCTGAAGGAAGAATTCAGTAAGACTCCAAGCATGGACAATCTCTACCAGATAGCTCTTATATATCATGCACTGGGCCAGACTGAACGGGGAATTGGCTTTGCGGAAGCCTTCCTCATGCAGATCGAGAATGAAAAGGAACGCCTCATCCAGACCTCAATGATTCTCAGTATGCTGGAAAAGGACGAGGAAGCTATCGGGGTTCTGAGAGAAGGCGAAGGAAAGTTCAGTGATGATGTGCAGTTGAAGAGCTATGAGGGCATGTTGCTCAATAAACAGAAGCGGTTCGGGGAGGCTGCAGAGGTGTTCGACGGTTTGCTTGAAGGAAGACCGGAAGACCTGGAGTCTATCTCAGGAAAGATCATTGCCTTGCTGGGGCTTGAAAAATATGATATGGCAATGAAGGCTTATCAGGCATCCATTGGAATAACGCCGAAAGAAATCCCTCAGTGGCATTTTAAGGGGATGCTTGACGGCCTGATGCAGGAACATGTCTCAAAAATGCAATCCGGTGGGTCCGGGGACGCTCAGAAAAAGAAAATGTCAGATAGCTTCAGGTTGATCGATACCCTCATCAATAACTTCGGTCCTGATGTCAGGAACTTTTACCGGATGGGTCAGCTTGCCGGAATTGAGGCTTACGGATTGATGATAGGTAAAGAAGATAATGAATGAACTTTTTTTCCCTTATAATTTATTGAGTACCTGCTTGTGTTTTATCCGTAATCTCAATATGCATATATATTTTATAAAGGATATTTTTATGAGCTTAAATTCCCTCTCTGGCACAGGTGATTATATGTCTTCATGTACTTCTTCAGCACCTTTATCTCCCGAGAACTGTTTAATGCTTCCCGGGCAAAATGCTTCAAAGACATTTGATGATGTGTCTCTGGATGTCTATCTGATGGAAATGAGATTAAAGACACTTGAACATCTGGTGAAAGGGGTTTACGGTTCGTACTTCGTAGGTGAGTTTTTTCATTTCCTGTATCCTTTTCAGGTGTTTGAAGAACTGAAAATTAAGTATCCTTATGAGAACTACGTGATTCAGGAGATAGAGGCGGTCTGCAGAAAGCTGGAAAATAAAGGCTTGCTTGAAAAAGTATGCTCAGATCTGGGGCCGGCTTACAGTTATAAAGAAGACAGACAAGGGTAAACCTAGCAGAAAGTGTGAAATGTGTATGTCCGGATACTATACTTTTTTCTGATTTTCACTGATAATTGTCCCATATGTGATAGTGTATATCGTATATTATTACAGAAAGGCAATTTAATCTGATGTCGGGGAAAGTTTTATAACATTTTTTCGTCCAATTCAATTAGATGGAAAAATACATTGTCAGGTGTTTAAATTGCGGGGAAGTACATGACCCCCATTCACTGAACTGTAAGAACGGTGACGATGCACTTTTGCGCACTGCCTATTCATCAAAGCAACTACATCCTGCAGATCTTCCCGGTATATGGAGATATTATGAGTGGCTTCCTGTCCAGGGGATGATCGAGGAAGGTTCAGGGCGGACCATTACCTATAAAAGTGAGGGGTTTGCAGCTGAATATGGGTTTGAGGACCTGTGGATAGCCTTCAACGGTTACTGGCCTGAGAAAGATGCCAGGATGATGACCTGTACATTCAAGGACCTTGAGTCATTTCCTACCATGCAGCGTCTCAGGGAAATGAATGAGAACAAGATCATGGTGGTGGCCTCGGCAGGTAACACTGCAAGAGCCTTTGCCCACGCATGCACCATCACAGGACAGCCACTTCTTCTGGTAGTTCCCAGGGACAGTGCCCACAGGTTGTGGACCACGCACGAGCAGAATCCTTCAGTATGCCTGGTAACTGTAGAAGGTGATTATTTTGACGCTATCTCAATTGCAGGCAAAATAGCCGCACGAGATGGTTTTGTAAATGAAGGCGGGGCAAAGAACGTTGCCAGACGTGATGGAATGGCCACAGTCATGCTCGATGCCGCACTTACGATGAACTCGCTTCCCCATCACTATTTTCAGGCAGTTGGAAGCGGCACCGGTGGAATATCAGCCTGGGAAGCATCAATGAGACTTATAGAAGATGGCAGGTTCGGCTCAGAACTTCCAATTCTTCATCTGGGGCAGAATCTTCCCTGTGCTCCTCTTTACTCACTCTGGAACGATACTGATGAAGTTGCAGCATCATGCCCCGGAGGTATGTACGATGATGTACTTTTCAACAGGAAACCTCCCTTTGTTATAAAGGGAGGAGTAAAGGATGCCCTTGAAGCTACCGGCGGTATAATGTATGCTGTAAGCAACGATGAGGCATCGGATTCACAGTCATTATTTGAAAAAACAGAAGGAATAGACATAAATCCTGCCGCAGCGGTTGCAGTTGCAGCACTTGTGCAGGCGGTGGAAAAGGGTAACGTGTGGCCTGAGGACAGGATAGTCCTGAATATCACCGGTGGCGGACAGAAGAGGTTGACACGGGATTATCCCGTACGGACTATTGAGCCTTCCGCCGGGGTTTCGGCAAAAGATCCGAACGCAGAAGACGAGATACTGAACATAGTGGAACAATTTTTTGGTGTGAGATTATGAACGATGAACTGATTCTTACAATTCTTGGTGGCGTAGACAAAGACGGTGTTCCGGAGCCTGTTCGCTCCCTGGAGATGTGCAAAGGAGAGATCATAGGTATTGTGGGTCCAACAGGTTCGGGTAAAAGTACCCTCATAGATGATATAGAGCAGCTTGCGCAGGGTGATACTCCCACTGGCAGGACCATCCTGATAAACGGGAACAGGCCGGATGCACTCACCCGCGTGGACCCGCGCAAGAAACTTGTGGCACAGCTATCCCAGAAAATGCATTTCCTGGCCGATATGACCGTTCGGGATTTCCTGCAGATGCACGCACGGAGCAGGGGAAAGGACCCCGAACTTGTGGACAGGGTCATAGAACTCGCAAATACCCTTACAGGTGAACCCATAGCTCCTGATAGTTACCTGACGGTCCTGAGCGGTGGCCAGTCAAGGTCCCTCATGACCGCAGACATTGCAGTTATAAGCGATTCTCCCGTGGTGCTCATCGACGAGATCGAGAATGCAGGCATCAAAAAGCAGGAAGCTCTCCATTTACTTGCAGGTGAGGGAAAGATCGTCGTGGTAGTTACCCATGACCCGGTACTTGCACTGATGGCATCCCGCAGGATAGTCATTCGTAACGGAGGGATGATGGATATAATTACCACAAGCATGAGTGAACAGGATGTCTGCGGCAGGATTGCCGAGGTGGACAACTGGCTCATGTCCCTGAGGGAGACCATCCGCCGGGGGGAGGTTGTGGAGGAGCTTGCATGAAGCTGGTAGTACTTGCGGGTACTCCGGGTTCAGGTAAGACCTCCGTGCTGCTCCATACAATCAAAGCTCTTATGAAGAATGGAAAAAGTCCGGCTGTTGTAAAGGTGGACTGTCTCTGGACCGACGACGACCAGCGTTTCAGAAAGCTGGATATTCCTGTGCATGTGGGTCTTGCAAAGGATATGTGTCCCGATCATTTCACAATCTACAACACCGATGCCATGCTTGGCTGGGCCGGGGACAAAGGTGCTGACATCGTACTCAATGAGACAGCAGGCCTGTGCCTGCGCTGTGCGCCATACCCCGACGAATGCCTGGCGATATGTGTTATAGACGTTACAACAGGCCCGAACACTCCACTGAAGGTAGGTCCGCTGCTCACCACTGCGGATATAGTTGTCACCACAAAGGGAGACCTTGTCTCACAGGCGGAACGTGAGGTATTCAGGGAAAGGATACTCGATGTGAACCCGGATTGCATCATCGTGGAGGCAAACGGTCTTACAGGAAAAGGAGCCTTCGAGCTTGCCGAGCTGGTGGCCGAAGGTCCCGAAGTTCATGATAACATGGTCCTTCGCTACAATCCGCCCCTTGCCATATGTTCCCTCTGCACGGGAGAGACGAGGGTTGCACGTAAGCACCACATGGGCGTGCTGCGGCAGATAGACGGTTTCATGGAGTATAAGGGTGAGTGAAATGGATGAGATCCTGTCCCTTCTGCCTGGATACAATTGCGGAAGCTGTGGCTCCAGGCAGTGCAGGGACTTTGCCGAGAGACTGAAAGGCCCGGAAGACCTGGATAGATGTCCATTTCTTGAAAGGGAGATGTTCAGGGAGAACTTTGAGAAGTTATCGATGCTTGTAGGCGGTGCTCCTGAAAAGGAAGACGATAAAATTGTGGGTGTAATAGATGGCCTTGAAGCAGATTTCATGCTGGCTCCCCTGAAAGACGAATGTTCATGCAGGGAGTTCATCCACCCTTTCGATGGCTCCATTGAGATTAATGTCGGTGATTTCCTGCGATACAGGCCGCTGGGTTGCCCTGTCACGCATTTTGCAAAGGTCATAGATATCGACCCCGGCATATATACCATCCACCTGGTAGGACCTCTTCACAGGCTTGGCCAGGAGGATTTCCAGTTCAAGGATGTCGGCCTCTGTATGATACTTGCCTTTGAGGGCAAAATTTCAAAGGGAAAGTTGCCAAAGGTAGGCCAGACCGTTAAATTCGTACCCGAGTATTGCATGATGCAGAAGGTCCATTCAGGTATGGTCGTAGGTGTAGAGGGAAAGGATGTAAGAATAGAAGGCATCGATCTGAAGGTATGGTGATCCGACAATGTCTGATGAACGCGAATTGACTCCCACTGGGGCCGTGTATAAAGGCATAAAGAATGCCGGGATCGATTTCATTGTCAGTGTCCCATGTGTCAATCTTAAGGAACTGATACCTATGGTCGATGCTGGCCCGGGTATGATCCACGTGCCGGTTACCCGTGAGGAAGAGGGGGTCGGTATATGCGCGGGAGCCTTCATGGGGGGCAAAAGGCCTGCGATGCTGATGCAGAATTCAGGTCTTGGCAATTCTATCAATGCGCTTGCGTCGCTGGACATCCTGTACGGTATCCCGCTGCTGATGATAATGAGCCACCGGGGAGTAGAGGGTGAGCCGATAGTCGCGCAGGTGCCAATGGGTCAACTGACCGTTCCGCTCCTTGAAATACTTGATATCCCATATTTCATACCGGATTCCGGACAGGAGGTAGCAGATATGATAGTCACAGCCATGGATACGGCCTTTGATAATAAAAGACCGGTTGCAATACTCTTGCCAATTCCTTTCTGGAGGCAGGCATGAAGCGAATGGATGCCATTTACGAGATAGCCGCAAAGGCTACTGACAGCAATTCTTTGCTTGTGGGTAATATCGGTATCCCGTGCAAGGAGTTGCACCAGGCATGCGATACGGCTAACAACTTCTATATGCTGGGTTCCATGGGGCTTGCGTCTTCAATTGGCCTTGGGCTTGCATTGTCCCTTCCCGAAAGAAAGGTCATTGCCATTGACGGGGACGGTTCCGTGCTCATGAACATGGGAAGTCTTGCGACCATAGCCTGGCAGGCTCCTGAAAACTATCTCCTGGTGATCATTGACAACGGTGCCTACGGTTCAACAGGCAACCAGCCGACTGCTACCTCCCGGAGGACTGACCTGGCAGAGGTGGCAAAAGGAGCCGGTAACATTAAGGTTTATGAAACCGACACAAAAGAAGGTTTAAGGGAAATCCTGCAGGATACTGACTATGGCATCATTGTCGTAAGGGTATTGCCGGGAAATGTGGATGTTCCCAACATTAAGATGTCTCCTGAAGATATCCTTAAAAGGTTCATGGCCGAAGTTTCTCGACCATCCAGCTCAGTTTGAATGAGCCATCAAGGACCATCCTTTTGAGCTTTTCCTCAAGTTCCAGTGCCCTCTTGCGGTCGGACTGGCGCAGGACTATGGGCACTTCATTTAGCTTGCCGTCAGTTTCAAATCTGATGCTTCCAAGCTCTGCCCTGAACACCTCTTCCGGGCATATCGTACTGCATAATCCGCAATTGAAACACAGATGCCTGTCTAATACAAGTTTCTCATTTTTGAAATATATTGCATCCATGGGACAGTTTTCAGCAGCCGTGCACACATCGCATTTGATACAGGAAACTGGTTTGAATTCTACCGAAAGGTCAACATCCTTCCATCCGTCTGCATAGCTGGTGCTGCTTATTGTCACTCGCCTGTCCACATCCATAACGGGCATGGGTGTCTGTCCATCAGTCTTGATGATGGCATCAAATATCGCATCATTTACCACTGGTATTGGTATCGCCCAGGATGCTATACACTCGGGCCCTGCGGAGGTACCGAACCCTCCCATTAGCTGCGGGTCCATTGTATGCATATCGGCAAACCCTGTCATGTTTGGTCTTTCGGGGCTGCTGCGGGTTCCTTCCCCTATCACAAACCCTTCCGCACCGTTCATAAGGACCCTGGTCCCCACACCGATGGTCTGGAATTGCGGATCGTTCTTCAGGGGATTGATCTGCCCGCATCCTGAGAATGTTGCCGTCTTCATGTCAGGCTCGAATTCCGTAGCATGGAATATCGTACTTATGGGTTCCCCGGAGCAGTTGACAAATGCAGCATAGTTCTTGAAGGTGTGCCTGGTGGCATAGAGTTTTGCATGCGGCATCTCATCCAGTGTGACCGTTGTCTGGAAGGTATCTTCTACATCCGTGATCACAGATACGTCGATAGTTCTCCTTCCCACCATGTCCCGGAAAAGGTGCCCTCCGCCATAATCATGATCAAGGTATGAATGTGCTGTTCCGAACACCATGAGATCAAGCATTCCCAGGCTCTCATTAGGGCAAGGTCCTACGTGTGCGGGAACGCCGTTCATGAATACCTTTGAAGCCCTTTTGAAACTAAAAGGGGCATTCACCGGAAAAGAAAGCAATGCATAGGTCCCGCTCATTACAGCCCTGGTTGCGGTGGTGACCACATCCACATCTTTGGCTTTTACATCTTCGCCCTTTTCTATAAGGTCGCAAACTTCCTGGGAGGTCATTACGATAGCTGTCTTTTCATTGATCTTCTTTCTGATATCTTCAATTGAACGTTCCATGATATTCCCCTCTATATCATATCTACGAATAAGTATAAGTAAAAAAGGTTTAAATAAGGTTGTTTAATTGAGGTACAGCCTGAAGTATTAGTCCAGATTGAGAATACTTGCAAGTTCAAGACCCTCGCTTCCTATTTCGGAAAGCCTGTCAAAGGCCTCTTCCCTGGTAATGTATTTCTCGGTACGTGTACCGTCGGAAGACTCTATTTTAATGGTTATCTCGTTCTTGACATAGCCGCGGTCAAGTGATTCCTTTATGACCTCTCCATATTGCTCGGCAACAAGTTTCAGGCAGTCGAATATCTCGTTGTTGCGGACTGCATCTTTTCCGTCAAGCAGTATCTGGGTCAGGTTCTGGGACTTGATGGATTGTCGGACATATTTCCTGATCTCATCCATCAGAGCATTGATGCTCTCCAATTTAACGGATTTCAAAAGGATCTCGTCTGCTGTTATCTCATTCTCGCCGCAGTATATCTGACAGATGTCATCGTCACAGCTTATCCTGAACCTCTGGTCTTTCTTCTTGCTTTCGAAGCTTGCATCGATATGATTGATGCTATCGTAATTCACGGAGGTGACAATGAATTCGGATACTTCAAGCATCTTCACCTTATTTTCCTTGTGAAGGATGCCTGCTTTTGTCCATGTTGGCAGGAAGAGGTCGCCGTAGACGTCCTTAACGGTCAGCACATCGTGCATGTATGTAAGTCCGGAGGTGTATTCCATTCCCAGGAAAAAGGATTTCATGGTGCCTCTGAGCACACCTTCCTTCATGGATACATAATACTTGTTCGTTACACCGTAGCTGCCGGATCTGAAAAGAGGGTTGAGCGTTAGGAGAATCTCGTTCTCTATTTTGTAAAGCCCGCTTTCGGATTCACGCTTGGTCTGCTCGAGCTTCAGATTCAACTCCTTGAGACCCTTGGTGGAACTTGCTATGCAGGCATCCATGATCGCATTGCGGCATTCAAGTATTTCCTTGTCCTGGGCACCCATGGAAAGTTCATCGACATAGCTCTGGACATCCTTGCTGAACTTGTCAAGCTCAAGTATCCTGGTCTCAAGTGAAGACACTTCCTCAGACTCATCCTCATTCAGGTCGATCGCAGAATTCTCCATAGGAATGACCTTTTTTGCGATCTCTATGAACTCATTAAGGTCTTGAATAAAATCTCTTTGCAACGGTAAGTCAGTTGAGTCCTGGAACGTGTACTTCATCCAAATCCCCTTTTAAATATATACTGATAATATATTCCCTTCTTCCTTTTATATATATTTCGATGTATCAGGCCTGGCTTATATCACAGACCTGACTGTTTCGAGTATGAAGTTCATGTATTTTGCAGCGCCGTTCTTCAGGTCCATGGGGTGAAGCTCACCGGATGCGAATACAGCTGTAAGTTCTGCATATCCTTTGCATGTAAGATTCCCGCCGAACTTCTCCGGCCGCTCAAAGACCACTTCCTCATAGCGCGGGCAGATGTGGTACTTGAACAACTCCAGCACGGGGTTGTTCTCAGTTTCCCCTGCAGGGCAGAAGGCCTTTTTCATCTTCTTTTTCAGTTCCTCTTCGGAATCATCAACGGAAATGAAATTCTCATTGGATGATGACATCTTATTCCCGTCAAGGCCAAGGAGAATGGGCGTGTGGATACAAAGTGGTGCCTTGAAACCGAGTGAAGGCAGTCCTTCCCTCGCAAGCATATGGATCTTCCTCTGGTCAATCCCTCCTACTGCTATATCCACTCCGAGTATTGCAATATCTACTGCCTGCATGATAGGATAGACCATCTGCGAAACCTTCGGGTCCTCCATCTGGCGTCCTACCTCATCCATACTTCTTCTTGCCCTGTTAAGGGATGCAAGCTGTGTAAGCTTGAGCACGTTGAGCATGTATTCGGAGCTGAGCTGGTAGTCCGATCCGTAGACGAAGTTTGTCTTTTCTGCATCCAGTCCAAGGGCTATGAAGCATCGCTTGTTGTAGTCCGCAGTCTCACGGACCTGTTCAAGCGTTCCTTTCTGGTTCAGGTATGCATGGACATCTGCCAGCAATACTGTGATCTCGAATCCTGCTTTCTGGAGATCAAGGAGTTTATTCACTGTCAGGACATGCCCCATGTGTATCTTGCCGCTGGGCTCGTACCCTACATAGGCTTTAGGATGTTCTTTTGTTTCCAGAAGTGCTTTCAGCTCTTCTTCTGTTACTATTTCCTGTACGTTCCTTTTTATAAGCTCAAGTCTGTCCATGGGTTCACCATTTGTAAATCGTGCTCTGTATAATCACATATCCCTTTAAATGCTTTTTCTTATATTGTTACCCCGTTCTCAGGACCCATGAGTTTTTCAATAAGGACTGCCCCGTCAGGTGTTCTGAACTGCGGGATGTCCCAGTTCTGGACCACTTTCTTCCTGGTCGTCAATGTCTTTTCGTTCAGGTGCGGATTAAAGCCCTCCACCTCGTACCCCTCCTTCATGACAACCATTCCCCGCCTCTGCCATGCAGGTACCTTTGCGATATTGGTGCCCCTGCTGAAAAGCAGTTCATGGACATCACTCGTGCCTTTGTTCTTCAGGAATGTAGCAGCATCTTCTTCATCCAGTCCTTCGGAGAGCAATGCATAATATGCGTGGGAATTTACGCAATTACGCCATGCTTCTGCCTGTCTCCAGACCAGGTAGTCAGCAACTATCTGCCTGTGGACGGGTATTACCCTTGAGTCAAAGGAAAAGGGTTCATCAGGTTCCAGCAGCATTGTCAATGCACTACTGATAAAGGATGGCACAACAGAATCTATCTTCTCGACCCTTCCTTCAAAGGACAGTTCCTGGAAAAAGAGGCTGATCTCATCGGAAAAAACATATGCGAACACCGGGCTTAGCCCACTGCTCTTGAAAAATAGTTCTGTCGCATCCGCCATTGCAGATGTGAACCTTATATCATAGGGTTTCTCGAATTCCATGCGTGACAGCACATTCTTGAAATTACGGCCGTCAACGCGCACGATAACAGGCGGTACACAACGCAGATCCGAATAGATCTCTCGCCCTTTCATAGACCGATCAATCTTCAGGCTCTTTCTTCGGCTGCTTCTTGAATTTGTTCACGATATTCCTTATCAGAACAATATCGCCTGTGGTGATCACCCATCTGTAGGGGATTATAACACCCTTTGAGGTGACATCAAAGATGTCCCTGTTGATGGAAGAGACGGCGATGCCTCTTACTATCCTTTCGTCAACGTCCAAGACAAGGTCGGCAACTTTCCCTACATATGTGCCGGTGTCAGTATAAATGTTCAAACCGAAAAGTGAAGTTATGTCTACTCGCATGGTATCCCTTCTTACTTATATTTTACTTATATATCAATATTTGTATGTAAGTACAGTGCTTGATTTTATTTTAATGAATATCATTTGTATTTTTATTTATTGTATCCATGATATGCCCGCACGAACCGAATCCGCAGAACTGTGGAGTGCTCTCATCTGCTCATCTGTGAGTTCAAGTTCAATTATCTCCTCTGCTCCCCTTTTTCCAAGTTTCACGGGAACTCCCAGGCATACATCGCTCAAACCATATTCTCCTTCCAGATGAACTGAGGCCGGAACTATTCTTTTTGTATCTTTCAATATGGCCTCAGTCATGCTTGCAATTGCAGCCGAGGGAGCACAGAATGCACTTCCTGTTCTAAGGTGTCTGACTATCTCGGCACCTGCGTTGACAGTTCTCCTGATGATCCTGTCGATAGCATCCTTTTCCATGAGACTTGTCAGCGGTATCCCTGACACTGTAGTGTATTCTGGGAGTGGGATCATGGAATCCCCATGCCCGCCCAGTACCATTGCATTGATGTCTTTGACGGAGCAGTTTATCTCTTTTGCAATGAATGAGGCGAACCTGGCGGAATCCAGCAGTCCGCTCATCCCGAAAACCCTGCCTCTTTCTAGTTGCGTGGATTGGATAGCAGCATATGTGATAACATCCAGGGGATTTGTGACTGTAATTATGATGGCTTCAGGTGAATGTCTCATTATATTGCCACATACATCCTGCATGATCTTTATATTGGTTGCAAGCAGGTCATTCCTGTCCATTCCCGGTTTCCTGGCAATGCCTGCTGTGATAACTACAATATCTGAATCATTTATGTCTGTGTAATCGTTCGAACCCGTAACATCCACATCATAGCCCATGATGGGCGCTGCCTGGGAAATATCCAGTGCCTTTCCCTGTGGTAACCCTCCCACGATATCCAGCATGACTATATCGGCAATATCAAGTTCTGCAAGACGTTGCACGGCAGTGGCTCCTACATTACCTGCCCCAATAACTGAAACCTTCATTCTTTCAACTCCATCCTTATTTTCTCTAAATTGTACCCACTCTTACCCCAGGGTGCGATATATATGTAATAACTTTAATCCCACTTCTATATTTCTGGACCGACACTAGATTTTATCACATATTAGACCTAACATTAAAACCTACAGAAAAGTGAATCTAAAATGCTTACCAGCACATATATCCATATCCCCAGAGTAGGGACCACCATTGAGAAAAAAATATGGGCCAGCGGTGTTCGTACATGGGATGAGTTCATTGACAAAAAGGACGAGGTCCCGATTCCCCGGTCAAGGATGGAAATGATCCTTCCGGGAATAGAGGAGTCTAAGGAGCGTCTTGCATGTCGTGACTTCGAGTTCTTTGCCAGATCGCTGCCGAGTGCCGAACACTGGCGTGCGTTCCGTTTATTCTCAGACAAGGCAGCATATGTGGATATTGAAACCACCGGTCTTTCACCGGGCAGCTCCCACATCACTGTTGTCGGCATATATGACGGGAAAGATGCCAAGACATTCATTCATGGCATAGACCTGGAAGACGTTGTAGAGGAGTTCGAAAAATACGAGTATCTTGTCACTTTCAACGGTGCGAGGTTCGACATTCCTTTCATCAAGCGTGAATTCCCGGAGGCGGACCTGGACAAGCTGCACGCGGACCTTATGTATCCTCTCAGGCGCATCTGCCTTACTGGCGGACTTAAGAAGATAGAGGTTGAACTGGGCATTTCGAGGAAAGAGGATGTTGCAGATATCACCGGTTTCGATGCTGTGCGCCTGTGGCACCAGTACCGGAAAGGTGACCCGGAAGCTCTTGAACTGCTGCTTGAGTACAACAGGGAAGACACTATGAATCTCAAGACCATAATGGAAAAGACCCTTCCCCAATTCATAGACCACAAGTTCTCTGAATGCATCTGACATGGTTCCTGATCTAAGCAAGATCCCGGATTCTCCCGGCGTATACCTGATGAAAGATTCCTCCGGGGATATTATCTACGTCGGAAAGGCCATATCCCTGATTAAGAGGGTACGATCCTATTTTCAATCATCTGCAAGCCAGACACCCAAGACGCGCGTGCTTGTCAGGCAGATCGATGACATCGAATTCATCGTAACGGACACCGAGATAGATGCGCTTGTGCTCGAGGCCAACCTCATCAAGAAGTACAAGCCCCGGTACAACGTTCGCCTTAAAGACGATAAACGCTATCCTTATGTCAAGGTCACCATCAATGAGAAGTTCCCCCGTATATTCCTGACACGCAGGAGACTCATGGATGATGCTCTCTATTTTGGCCCTTACACCAACAGCAGGGCAATCCGCAGCACCCTGGAGGTCATATCAAAATTATTCCTGCTGCGCCGCTGCAAAAAGCCTATCATTCCCGGCAAGACCCGGCCATGCCTGAATTATCATATAAAACGTTGCATGGCCCCTTGCAAAGGTTCAATGGACGAGGAGGAATATAACCGGAGGGTCATGAAAGCGGTCCGCTTCCTGAAAGGTGATACTGCAGGGCTTTTGAAAGAGCTGGAGGAAAAGATGCACGTTTTTGCCACAAACCAGGAATATGAGGCTGCGGCGGAGGTACGGGACCAGATAGAGGGTCTGAGGTGCCTTACCGAGCAGCAGATCGCGACCTCAGGGATCGAGGACAGGGATGTGATCGCTGCGGTTGCGGATGGCTCTACCGTATACCTGCAGATATTCTACATCCGACATGGGAGCATGGTCGGAAAAGCCGATTTCACAATGGTGGATTCCGGGGGTCCCGCGGATATACCTGCCGCACTTGCAGCATTCATCAAACAGTACTATCAGGATTCCCCCATTCCACCGGAGATCCTTGTGCAGTATGAGGTGCCCGAAAAAGAGCTTATTTCCGGATGGCTTAGCCAGAGGTCCGGCCGGGAAGTAAAGATACAGGTCCCCTTCAGGACCGAGAAGAAAAAGATAATGGAGATGTGCATCCGTAATGCTGGGATGTCAATGAGGATAGCGAAGATGGAAAAAGGTCCTTCTGAGGCATCCCGGATAGCGCTCAACGAATTAAAGGACGTACTTTCACTTGATAAGTTGCCCCTGCATATCGAAGGTTTTGACATATCCAATATATCGGGTACCAATCCAGTGGGGTCGATGGTTGTCTTTGAGAACGGTCTGCCGGCTAACAATAAATACCGACAGCACAACATACGTACGGTTAAGGGAATCGATGACTTCGCAATGATGGCCGAGGTGGTGAATCGCAGGTACTCGCGCCTGTTGAAGGAAAGTCAGCCATTGCCGGATCTGATACTGATCGATGGTGGACCTGGGCAGGTAGGGGCAGCCAAATCTTCTCTGGATGCCCTGGGGCTCGATATACCTTTGATTGGTCTGGCAAAGCGTTTCGAGCATATAATCACTCCCAGGAAGGGACCTGAAGAGGTGATAATCCTGCCAGAAAGCTCACCTGCCCTGAAGCTTCTTATGAGAATAAGGGATGAAGCCCATCGTTTTGCAGTGACTTCCCATCGTCGCAGGAGGTCAGCAACGCTCACGCATTCCCAGCTTGATGCCATACCAGGGATTGGTTCCGGAAAAAAGAAACTTCTGATCGAGCATTTTGGTTCTGTGGAAAATATGAAGTCAGCTTCTCCTAAAGAAATAATGGAAGTGAAGGGCATCAGCAAAAAGATTGCAGAGCGTATCCATGAGCATCTCAACGCCTGAACTTATGTGGAACTGGCTGCGGCTAAGTTCAAATATCTTGGGTTCGTATAATTTATCTAATAAATTTGGAAGTTGGCATCTTTCTGATTATTAAAGGGTGAGTTAAAATGGGTAATGAACTGGACTTCTATGGCGACATAAGGACCCCTGATGTAAGAATGCTTTATGATATGAAGGAAGTTCTATATGACTGGGAGTGGCTGGCTCAGGCCGAGAACATGGAACTTTATTATATGTACCGGGATCTGTACAAGAGTCGGTCTGACCTTGAAACGATAAAAGAACATAATCTCCGATATGATATTACCATCATCCCGCCTAAGATGCTGGGCAGGGAGTACATTAAGACTGCGGGTCACTATCATCCCTTTGTCCCTGGTACCGAACTCTCCTACACGGAGGTCTACCAGGTACTTGAGGGGAAGGCCACTTATCTTCTGCAGAAACAGGAAGGTAATCTGATAACAGATGTAATGGTCTACAATGCAAATAAAGGGGATTGTGTTGTCATTCCTCCGGGTTACGGGCATATAACCATCAATGCGACCGGAGAGATCCTGAAAATGGCAAACTGGGTGGCAAGGGACTTTTCATCTGTATATGAGCCTATAAAAGAGATGTCGGGTGCCGCATATTATCTTCTTATAGATGGTTTCATAACAAACCGGGATTACGCCGAAGTTCCACCAATAAGATCCCGAAAAACAATGGATTACCCGGAGCTGGGTCTTTCAGGCGGGAAGGACATGTATGAACTTGTCAATGATATTGATAAGCTTGAGTTTCTGACCCGGCCTCAGGATTATACATCCATTTTTGAAGAGGCAGTTGCCAGAAAGTAACATTTTTATGTGCGAACATATAAATGGATGAAAGTTACTAAAAGCGGTAGAGGTGTATTGTTGCATAATAACAGCCGAATCCAGTTCACATCCGCCAAGATAGAGGACCTGATGTTCAGGACAACCTTCAATCCGAAGACCATGGAAGGGGATGTCATAGTTAATCTTTCCCTTATCAGCAAAAAGGATTTTGAAGATGTCCTTAAGATATTCAGTCTGGCTATCAACAGTGGTCTTTCTGTAAGTCCCTTGTTGAAAGTGCTACATGAAGGCGACTCCATAGGGGACCTAGTAATAGGAAAGGATGAGGTGGGCTTTGCAACAGTATGCAGTATAACCATTGACGGCATCCTGCTTAAGGCAGGTGTGATGGTGAAACCGCGGTTCGGTGGTCTTGTGGAGATACGGGATGGTGTTCCTATCCGTTTCACCAATGTGCTTACCTACCAGAGTACCACTATAGACCCACTGGAAGTGCTGATGTCCCAGGAACTGACATCCGTTATGGAAATGCTCAGGACAGGCACCGGTAAGATACTTGCGAATCTCAGGGAGGCACCTATGGTTGCACGGGATATAATCGACAGCACGCTATCGGACATGGTCGATGCGGGCATCACGGGGATTCTCGAAGTGGGCGAACCCAACACAAGGATACTGGATGTTCCTGTGGAGAGAGACCACCTTGGCATAGTTGTGATCGGCGGTACGAACCCCATGGCAATAGTCCAGGAACATGGCATTTCTATACGGACGAATGCAATGTCCACGTTGATGGACATCAACGAACTGAAGCACATCAACGAGCTTTAATATTTAAGATCAGTTTTTGATTTCATGCATTGCTGGCTATCTGTGACGCTATTATCGAGTTTAGCCGCTCTATGAATTCTTCTTTTTTACCAAAGGGCACAGTAGCACCTGCTGCGATGTCATGCCCGCCACCTGCCCCTCCTATTTCCTGGCAGACCTGGCTTATGGCTTCGGAAAGGTTCAATCCCCTGTTAACAAGTTCCTGGGTACCTCTTGCAGAGACCTTGTGGCCGTCCTCTTTGTCCGCAAATGCTATGATCGGCAGGCGGCGGTTATTGGAAGCATGGCTCATTCCTGCAACAATGCCGACGATGGTTTCCGGTATGCTGCTGCCTGTATCGAAGAACTGCAGGTGTGATAGCTGAGTGACTCCGTTCTCTTTGACGAAGTTAAGTCCGTCTACCAGGTTCTTGCGGTGCTCATAGAGCAGCCTGCGTGCAGCCTCATATGCATCTTCCCTGTCTCCCATGCACACAGCCATGCCTATCTCGGCTTGCATGTATCGTCCGGTGGCGTTCAAAAGGGTCGCATATTCGCTTGCATCCCGCATCTCTGTTCCCTCGCTTTCCTGAAGCAGCAGGTAGCACTCACTTACAAGGCGGTTGATGTTGTATGATGAGAGGCCGTTCTGGACGGAGTATTGCAGCAGCGATGACGTGACCTTTACTTTTTCTTCCCCGGTCAGGTCTATCCACCTGCGCCATTTCTCGTCGTTTGCCGAACGCAGCCCTATCCTATGAAGGAAATCTATGCATGCGTCCTCACTGCCTGTAAGTCCTGGAAGGTATGGGTCCGATGAGAACTGCAGCATCTTGAAGACAGGCCTTGTCTGTTTCCCGTAGAGTGAGATATCGGTCTTTGGCATTATAATATCCGGATTGCTTTCCAGGATCTCCCGGTTGAGACTTACAAGTTTTCCGTATTTTCGGTACTGCATGTCACCGACGCACCCTACTATCGCAAGATCTGCAAGGTTATTGTTCTTACCAAGCTGGCTGGCAAGTATGAATGTGGTCCCGGAGCCGCTGATCTCAAAGGAGCCGTTCGCTCCGAAAAGGTGAGGGTTCAGGTGGAGGTCCATGTCTCCCTGGGGTCGATGGTGATCAGAAACGATTGCATGGAGTCCGTAGTTTGTGATATGTTCTATCTGGCCGCTTCCAAGATCGGTGAATATGGTAAGTTCCGGGTTGATGTCTGCAAGGTCCCTGACAATATTCTCATCAAGTTGCTTCACAAAAAGCATCTCATATTCTATGCCGGCCCCTTCAAGGGCTTTGGCTATTATAGCTCCTGAGCTGATCCCGTCAGCGTCTATATGGGACACAAGCTGTACTTCTTTGTGCTTTTTGATCTCTTCCGCACATCTTGCAGCACGTTGTGCCATCTGTATCATAGTTTCAGACATCTTTTCCTCATGAAATTATCCTTGTCACCTTCTTCCATCCGTCCGGGTCGATGACATATCTGTTCGCTTTTCTCTCCATTCTGCAGAATTCCTGTATCTCATCTACCGTGAACTTTGTCCTGCCGTCCTCATGGAACCTGTCCCGCAATCTGTTCCATGGTATAATGTATGCTTCCCTGGATTTGCCTACCCCCATCCTCAGCTCGATGGCAAGAAATCCCGTTCTTCCTGATCTGACCAGGTAATCCGATATGCGGTCTATCTGGTGAATTCCGTTCTTGTCTGTTGTGAAATGCTGCGTGAAATAGAGTGCTTTTGCGCCCTTGTCCACAGAGATACTCTTGCATTCTATCCCCAGGTAGTAATCGGGGTCAAGTGAATCCACAAGCACGTCCAGGAATTGCGGTGTGAACCTGTGTTGTTTCAGGCGGTGTGCAATTCCTTTTATGCTCTTTTCTTCAAAATATATGTTAAAAGACTGAACAAGTGCCCTTTCGAACTCTGTCATGCGATACCCGTGTTTTTTCAAATAAGATTCACTTTATATTATTAAAAATGCTTTGTCATCTGCGTTAAGTTGATGTACTTATTATTCAATTACTCTCTGATGAACAAGAAACAACTTGAAATAATATCTTCCGTGGGTTCCGTGACCCTTTTGACATTACTCTTTATAGTAGTGCATCAGACCATGCAGGACATGCCGCAATACCAGGCATACGGTTTTGTCGGTGCACTTGTGATCTTTATTGTGGTTACTTCGGCAATCGGCCTGAAGATCAACCAGATTGACTGATTCCGGTGGGTTGGTGTGGTGTTTGTCACTGAATACCTGGAATTTGATACAAATGGCAATACAGATATCATAGATATAACTCCCGATGTTTCCGGGATCGTTGCTTCATCGGGTGTCAGGGACGGAATAGTTATGGTCTTTGCACCAGGTTCCACTGCTGCGATAACTACCATTGAATATGAACCTGGCCTGGTGTCCGACCTGCAGGAGACACTTGAAAGGCTTGTCCCCGAAGGTATCAATTACAGGCACAATGAACGGTGGCATGACGGTAACGGGCATTCCCACATCAGGGCATCATTGCTCGGGCAAAGTGAGTCCTTTCCTCTGCTTAACGGCAATATCCAGCTTGGGACATGGCAGCAGATTATTTTCGTAGATCTGGATAACCGTCCACGTTCAAGGAAGGTACTTGTCCAGATATATGGTGAAAAATAACCTAAAAATAGTTTCAGGACCCCAATTATGAATTGGGATCTCTTTTTTGTCTTAGTTGTTCTGTTTGACAAGGAACTTGACGAAATCAGGACTGAGTCTGGTCTCTCTGATCATCTTGTCCTCGATCTCATCTTCGGAAAGTCCGTCTGCCCTATACTGGTCTATGCGGTCATAGACGCCCTGGGATACTTCTGAGTATTCATTGATGTCTTTCCTGTGTCCCCATACATCGCCCTCGAGAAGGTCGATTCCCTGCATTTCAAGGTACATCTTTGCGGAATTTGAGATTGTCCTCTTGTAGGAGCTTGGGATGTGGAGCGCTTTTACACTTGGGCATTTCATTACAAGTGAAAAGATATCAGTATTGGAAGGCCTGAATGCAAGGTGCACGATCTCTTCATTTGGTCCAAGCGTGTTTATTTCCTCTTTTGAACTTACAACTCTTATTTTCATTTTAAATCTCCATTTATTATTGGCCGGGTTTACTAATTTGTAACCATGGGCTAATCATTTTATACTGTAATAATTTACTGTATATACAAAGTTTTATTTAAAGGTAACCCAGAATATAAGATTATACTACTCGTATATATTAGTTCAATCATATAATTTATATATTTCTTTTGAATGAATCTCGCTAATAATCGCTTGCATAAGGCATATTCTTAACAAATAATCGATTTTTGAAGGTTGAATAAATTATGTTGTATATATTTCTTTTGATATGAAAACAAAATAGTTTGATAATCATATTATTATAATTTTATTTTATATTTTATATTTCAGAGAATTATGTGACTCTTTTTATCCTACTCATGTACAGGTCAAATCAGGTGTATTTAAAAATTTTTTGTTATATCCATAAGTAATTATTATTGTAAACTGCTACCTTGAAGCGTGTAAATTGGCATCTATTTTAAAAAAAACAACCAATTGTCTTATTTCTTAACGCAGATTGCAATGTAAACTTATATATAATTCCTTACCTTCATTATTTCTGTTATGCCACCAACGTTGCCAAAATTAAAGTTTAAGAAAAATGTCAGTTTTGTCTATCTTCTATTTGGTGTCATACTTACTTATTTTTCTAGTTACTTGCCCGACCTTATGGATGTTATCGGCATCGAAGGTACAAGGATAAGTTCTATTGTAGCCTTTGGATCACTGAACGGCATGCTTTACGGTCCTTTCTGGGGTGCTATCATCTCGGGTACCGGTCTGTTCCTGCATGAGGTCAACAACACTGGTTACCTGAGCAAGAATGCTTTTAGCATGCTCTCGCCATTTTTCATAATGCTTTCTTCAGTCATGTCCGGCCTGATCGTGAACAGGCAACGCAAAACAGCTTTAACCATCTTTGGCACGCTTATAGTAATATGGTATTTTCTTGATGTAGGGAGAGATGCATTTTTCTACCCCTGGTTCCACATATTCGTGTTTGTAGCGTTCATAATCTTTGAAAAGAACAGCATAAAGTCAATCCATTCAAGAATGTACATTTTTGTATCGCTCTTTTTTGCAGCTTTAATAGGTGTTCTTTCCGATCATCTTATCGGAAGCATTGCCTATTCTTATATATTCGATCTTGGCGCCGGAGCATTCAGGTCCGCAGTTCTTTTATATCCACTGGAGCGCATCATTCTGGCTCTAAGTGCTACTTTTGTGGCATTTTTCTTCTTTTCTGTGGTCAAGGACATTATCCTGTCATCGGAGGATATTGAAGATGACTTTAGCAGGATGAGGTCCCGGAATATGGATGAATATCTGTACAATGAAGTACTACCAATAATTGAAAATAATGACAGGGACTAACAGAAAAACAGATAGGACCTACAGGTAGAGGCGTTCGACCATGTCCTTCATATTGAATATCGCTTTTGAGAAAACATGGTCCTGATCTGTCAGAGAAAGTATTTCATTGCTTCTTGTAGCAACGTCACACATACAGGGGATACGTGCGATGACATCTATGCCGAACCTTTTCTCATCGGATAGTTCCAGGACATTGTTATGGCACATGTTGTCGATGATGGCGCACTGTTTGTTCAGGGGTGAATATATACCTCTGATAAGTTGATCGGTGCAGTTGTGGCATGCAGCCTAGGAGTTATGTACGATCAATACCATGTCGGAAGCCGCAACGGCATTGATGGACTCATACTCCACACCCGGGCTGGTATCAAAGATCACAATATCTATGTTCCTGTTCCCTAGTTCCTTTTTTCCATTGATGAGGTTCTTCAGTGCATTAGATTGCCAGTTCCTGTCTTTTCTTGCAAGTTCCCGTATTTCATTGATATCGGGATTTGAATATCCTACAAAGAACTTACCCATTGTCCCGTATTTTTCGCTGACATCATGAATCGTATCCTTTATCCCTCTTTTTCCGGAGAGCATATCGTTTATCCAGAAATGTGCATCCGGCTTGAAGATGCTGTATAAAGAAGGACCCCTTATGTCGACATCCAGGAGACATACGTTCTTACCGTCCATAGCATAAGCTGCTGCAAGGTTGACTGCAATACTGGTTTTTCCCGTCCCTCCCTTTGAAGAATGCACCGCCAGCGCAAAAGTCATGTTTTTTCTACTTCCTCTTTAAATGATCGATCGATCCATGTCCATTGTCAATACAATTATCTTTATCATGAGATAATTTGTTATAGAATAAAAATCTTCTTACATCATTTTTCATTGATCCGGAAATAAACCTTCCGGCCTTCCCTGTATTTTTCAACGTGCTCCATTCTGACCAACTGATTCAGGTAATTGCTTTCTACAGCTCTTTCCTTGAATGTAACTTTAGATACATCCTCTGCAGTTGCAGGTCCTATCTCAAAAAGAGTTGTTGCTGTTGTACGCAAATGGTCTGGCAGAGAAAGCAGTGTCATGATATCCAGTGATTCTGAAATACTTTCTTTTTTCGCTGGCTCGGAAACCGACTCTTTTTTTACGATGATCCTGTCAAGTTTTTCATTTATATCCCGCAGGTTTTCAAGTATCTCTTCAAGAAGATGATTTTCTGGCATTCAGTCTCCGTTTAATTTTAAATCAATGTTTCCGTACAAACGAAACAAGTGGCATTTGACATCTTTTCGCATGTTTATAACTTTCATCGGAAATAAATATTACTCCTGCTGCCTACAAATTCTTTGACATATACACTCCGTTGCATTCATATCCAAGTCTGCGGTAGTATCCTCGTACGCCTATGCCACTCATTATTGCCATCCTGGTATGACCTGCATCACGTGCAATTCTCTCAGCGTGTGCAACAAGCTCCGCTCCGTATCCTTTGTGCTGCCAGTCATCACTTCCGGCCTTATCACCTACAGGCACCATGGAACCGTATACATGTAATTCCCTTCCAAGGGCTGCATTTTCCAGTTCCTGACGATGGGGCTTATGGGGGAATCTCAGTCTGATGAATCCTATAAGTATATCCCGGACTGTATCCTCGAATGCGATGAAATGCTCTTTTCCCCCGCAACAGTCATAACTCTCAATCGTGAGCTCAATGCTCCCTACGTCAGGTTCTTTTCCCTGCAGGATGTTGTGACCTACTTCACGACACCTGATGCAGCGGCATCTGCCTCCGTGCTGTCCAAGATGGTCCTGCGCAAGCTGTCTGATATTACTTTTCCTGACGCCTGCCAGTATCTGCTGAGCGGGTATATCCCTCTGTATACGCTGCAGGCGTACCCATTTAGGGACAATGGATTTGATATCCGCGAGAAGCCCTACTGCGTCTTCATCGTTTATTGCCTGATACTCTCCGCGTTCCCACATCTCATTAAGCTCGGTGCCTTCTGTGACCAGTGTGGGATATATCTTCAGGTAATCCGGCTTGAATCCCGGGTCGTTGAAGAGTCTCTTAAAATTCCGGATCTCCCTTTCTCTGTCCATGCCGGGGAGTCCGGGCATCATATGGAAGCCTACTTTCAGGCCGCTGTCCCTGAGAATGCGGTTAGCTTCAATGCTATCCGCCACCGTATGCCCTCTTTTCATGCGCGACAATACAAAATCGTAAGTACTCTGGACGCCAATCTCCACCTTGGTGGCACCGAGTTCAAGCATCCTGTCCACGTGGTCGGCTGAGGTCCAGTCAGGTCTTGTCTCAAAGGTGATGCCTGTGTTCCTTACCTCTGCAGTCTCGTTCATTCTCTGCACGTCTTCCAGGGTCACATAGGGGATCTCTTTTCCTATGGTCCTTACTTCCTGACGCCACTGCGTCCCGTAAAAGTCGTTCATTGCTTCCAGGCAGCGTTTTGTGTACCATTCCTGGTAATCTATGGATCTGGCAGAGAAAGTTCCTCCCATTACAATGAGCTCGGCCTTTTTTACCTCGTGTCCTATCTGCTTGAGCTGCTCCAGTCTCCCTGTAACGATCCTGTAGGGGTCGTACTCATACTGGATCGCACGCATTGTGGAAGGTTCCCTGCCCATGTAGCTTTGCGGTGAATGGAACTCCGAGGCCGGTCCTCCGGGGCAGGGTACGCAAACTCCGTGGGGGCAGGGGGCGGGTGATGTCATTGCGGCAATGACCGCAACTCCCGAGATAGTACGCACCGGCTTGCGGCGCAGGATGTTCCGGACCTTTTCCTGCTCCTCTTCATTCCCGGACATGATAATGTCAGCGTTCTTTGGAAGGCAGAAGAGTCTGTATTTCTTGGCAAGTTTCTTCTTAGCTTCATTCAACTGCCGTACATCGGTGACCTTCTTTTCCATCACCATCTCAAGTATTTCCCTGCATGCGCTGCAAAAATCTGGATCAGGGCTTTCTTTTGCTGTCATTTGCACTAGAAAAGCATCATTTCTACTTATAAGTTATATTGGGAATACACACGGCCTTTATCTACTGGCAGAAACGGGCAACAAGTGCTTCCAGCTGTATCCTTTCGTTGGCTGCTTCTGTCATGTAGAAGTCGGCATCTGCCATCCTGATGACCCATTCTGCAATGACGGGGTCGCTCTCATTGGAAGAGACAGCCATCTGATGCAGTTGTAAGAGTATCTCCTGTCCGGACATGCCGTCTTCGAGTATCAGGTCATCAATGGCTTTTCTAGCCTCGATCATGTCCCTGGATATGGCTGCATTGAACAGGTTGGATATATTCTCTGATTTTTCAAGGAGAGTTGAATCATATATCTCCTGTGCTCCGATAGCCCCTTTCCCGGCTTTGACAGCTGCAAGCTGCAGGGTATGCAGTGCCTTTGCAATGTTTCCTTTTGCATGATAACCAAGTGCATCGACACCGTCGTCGGTCAGGGTTATTCCTTCGGCATCTGCCACATCTCTAATGAAATTTGCAAGTTTCTCTGCTGAAACATGCATGAAGAACAGTTGAAGGCCCCTGGAACGCAGGGGTGCGATAAGTTTTGAAGGTTGTGTGGTGGACAGGATGAACCTGCAGGTCGCAGTGTACTTTTCCATTATCCTCCTGAGGGCGTGCTGGGCATCAGAGTTGAATGATTCGGCATTATCTATGAAGATCAACTTGAAGTCCGAATCGAGAGGTCCCATGCTTGCGTACTCGTTGATCACTTCCTTGAAGATGGAGATAACGCTTTTGTTTATCTTTGCAGGGTCATCGGTTCCGATTATGCGGAGGAACCTTTTATCCCTGACAATATAGCGTTTACCCTGTTCAAAGAAGTCGGATGCATTGAAATATGTGAAATTGCGCTGGTAGTCCTCACCATAGATTTCGTTCGCCATGGCAAAGGCAGCCGAGGATTTTCCTGAATTCTCCGGTCCATAAAGGACAAGGTGAGGAAGGTTCTTCGAGTTCATGAGTTTCTTCATCATATCGATGGACCCTTCGTTGCCTACAACATCATCAAGTTTCAAAGGCCTGTATTTAACGGTCCAGATATCTTTCATTTTCCTCACCTTATGTCTCTTCTTTATTCCGGGTTCTTTTCAGCTCTTGTTTCCAGTATCTTATGGATCACTTTACCATATACCGGTCTTGCGATCAGTATGCCTATCAAGACACCTACTATCGTCGTGATGGCGAAGCCCTTGAGGGCACCAAAGCCCATCACTACAAGTGGTGACATTGCAATGATAGTTGTCGCAGCTGCGGCAAATATTATGGTGAATGCCTTTGTGATCCTGGAATTATATACTTTTCTTGGCGGAAGCTTGCCCTCGTAGAGTACCTCATCGGTAATTATTACCAGGTGGTCTATACCAGTACCTATGGCTGCAATTATTCCTGCGATACTCGCCAGGTCAAGCTGCCAGCCAATAGCACCTGCAAAACCGAGGATCATGATAACCTCGGAGATAGATGTGCCCACCATGGGTATGAGGATCTCCGGTTTATGGTAGCGTCTGTATACTACGAATGCCACTGCAAGCAGTGCAAGCAGTCCTGCGATGACCGCCTGGCCCTTGAACTGCGCACCCAGTGAAGCATCCACATGTCCCGAACCCATGAGTTCCACATTGACGGGCAGTGCTCCTGCACGCAGGTGTATCTGTAGCTCTTCGGCCTGTGACTTACTGTCCTCATCCCCTCCGGTGGATGCCTGCCAGGCATATATGGGGTACTGCTCAAGTCTTGCAGCTGCCGAAGGACTCAGGGGGGCGCTGTATACCTCGTTCTGATCAAGGTACATTACCAGGTAGTGGGACATCGGGTCAGTTGTAGCTCCCGTGTCAATGGCAGTCTCCTGTAGTGCCCTTGCTCCTTCTTCGGTGAGTGTGAAAGGTGTGTACCACTGTCCATCGTTTTCATTGTAGCCTGCGATACCCACACTCTGGATGGCGTCACCATAGAGTGCGTGTCTTGACTCATTGCCTTCAGTAATGATACGTATCTCGAACTTACCGGGCTTCTCCGCGATATCTTTCGCAGTTGCAAGGTCGATGCCTGCAAAGTCGATGAGGATATAATCCTCTCCTACTGTCTTCACAGGGATGTCCTTGAGTCCGAGTGCATTCAGCTTGTCACTGAGTATCTCCTTTGTCAGGTCCCTTGTCTCTGTCCTGACACCTTCCCTGTAGATGAGTGTGCCACCATTGTCAGTTACAATGGTCCCTCCGACAGCTGACATCAGCTGCTGCAGGTCTTCCTGGGATACGGCTGTCCTTATCTCGTATTCCACACCTCCATCGACTGCAACCGGAACCACTTCCGCCGCAAGGGCATCTGAAAGGTATGCGGTTATCAGTGTGGATTTTGAAGTGTGCAGCACTACTTCAGTAACGTTTCCGGAGCTTGTTATCGTAGATTCTCCAATCCCAAGCTGGTCCATCTGATTACTGGTGATCTCTGCAGGACTCGTAAAGGTAACAGTAAGCTGTCCATTATCGTCGTTTATCTGCTTGATGTCAACGGTTTCAGATGTGCCATCTTCAATAACGGTCTTGGCCAGGATCTCAGGATTGGCATCAAGTTGTGCCACAGTGCCCTGTAACTTAATCTGAAGCCATGATCCGCCTTCAAGGTCGAGTCCATAGTTCAGATCAGTGGTAAAACCTTCTCCTGCAGTGTATCCCGGGTGGATGAAATATACTGATGCCAGCATTGCGAGTATGAGCACTATGACCCTTATGTCCTTGAAAATACTCTGTTCTTCTTCATCCTCTCTCATGACTTTCGCCCCCTTGAAGTCTTGCTGGTCACATGCCATCTCAGGATCGATGTGTTAAGCATCCAGGTGTTCATAAGGTCTGCAAGCAGTCCGAATATAAGCACTATGGATATGTCTGAGAGCAGGGTGATCTGGGACAGAGATGAACTGAACAGGTATGAGTATGTAGAAACCAGATACATGACGACAAGCGCTGCAAGGGTTGTCGTTGTCATCGTAACGCCTGTACGCATTGCATTCGAGATGTTCTCCTGGGGTGTTCCTCTTCTTTTCAACACTCTTGTCGTGAGCAGTATATCACTGTCAACCGAATAACCTATTAGCATCAACAGGGCGGCGACAGTACCAAGGGAGAGTTCAATGCCTGTTATATTCATGAAAGCGGCTGCTATCATGATGTCGGAAAATGCCGACAGTACCACTGCAAATGAAGGTACGAATGTCTTGAATATCAGGAATACCACAATGGCCATGCCTATGAACGATATTATGACAGCCTTGACAGCCTGTTGCTGGAGGCTTTGCCCATACACGGGTCCGATCTGTTTTATTTCCACACCGGAATATGTGGATGTCACATCTCTCACAAGTTCTCCCTGTTGCTCGTTGCTCATGGGTCCGAACTGCATGACGACACGTGCTCCGGCTTCGCGGGCGTCGATGATCGGATAGTCGGCATACTTCTGTTCAAGGGAAGTAGCAGTTTCCTGGGTTGCTACCGAAATAAGTGTTCCTCCCTCAAACTCCATTCCAAGTTTCACAGGTGCGCCACTGCTTGCAAAGGTTATGCCAAGTATAAGTATCGATACGAGGAATATGGCAAGCGGTATTGCCGCAAGCTGGCGATCGCTGTGATTTCTAACAAACGAATCCAGACGTTCAGTCAAACCGACTTCCATTTTGTAGACTCCATAATTATTTTTAAAACTCCCGTTGTTAATAAACTAGTTGTCAATCCATACACTACAACTTATATATACTACTTACTGTCTCTCTTGAACGATGACTGACAGACCCAGCATTGACGAATATTTTCTTGAGATAGCCACCGTTGTCGCCAAACGCTCCACATGCTTACGTAACAGAGTGGGTGCTGTGATCGCGAGGGACAAGAGGATACTTTCCACGGGTTATAACGGTGCACCGCGCAATATGGAACACTGCCTGGAGATCGGCTGCATAAGGGAACAGAACAACATAGAATCCGGTACACGTCACGAGAAATGCCGGGCTGTCCATGCGGAGCAGAATGCCATAATACAGGCCGCGCTGCATGGTGTCAGCACTGATTCAGCTACCCTTTACTGCACGCATCAGCCATGCATACTGTGTACCAAGATGATAATAAACTCGAATATCAAAAGAGTGGTTTACATCCAGCCATACCCGGACACGGATGCACTGGGATTCTTTGCAGACGCCGGTGTTGAGGTAGTAAACATTCCTTTCTGAGGTATTCTTACTGTATTGATTGTCTTTCAGGTCTGCCTGAGACTGCGAAGCCCTTTCTTTATCAGGTCTTCCCTGTCAGGCCTGTACATCTCTTTCACTGATGTTTCTTCGTCGGAGCGCATTTCAAGACCTCTGATAATGACTACGGGATATCCGCCGTCTCCTTCCCCCATCAAAAGGTTTGCCATACCTGCAATTTCATCGGCAACCGATTCTTCCGTGATCTCAAGTGTGTTTCCGAAGAGGTCCTTTTTCCCGATCCAGTTCTTGATTGGATGTATCCTGTAAAGCCCGACGGCAACTCCTGTCTGGCCTATCTTGAAAGCCCTGCCATTGGTGTCGGTAACTATCACACTGACCTGTTTCCCGGACATCTCCTCTATTGCTTTTCCGATGTTCGCAGCACTTGCGTCCGGGTCTTCCGGCAGTTCTATTAAAAATCCTTTCTCAACGTTGGATCCGTCGATACCCGCCTTGATACAAACATGCCCGTTCCTTGTTTCCACAAGCAGTATCGGGAAGTCCATAAGCACCTCGCGGCTCCTGTCCAGGACCGCCTGGATGAACCTGGGGTCTGCGTTATGTTCAGCCGCTACCCGTTTGGCTTCCTCCCCTGCCTCGATGTCCTCAAGCCTGAATATCCTGCCCTCGGCCTTTGCAACTATGGTCGAAGCGATGACTATGATATCGTTGTCCCTGACATCGGCATTCTCGCAGATGATGGATGCGATATCATCCCCTACTTTTATCAGCGGCACGTTCTCAACGGTAAAAGCTTCCATCTTCACAGGATATTCCTCAGGGGAGTAACGGCATTAGGAATAAATAATATTATCCGTATACGATAATTCGCGGCGATGATGATAGTTACCCCCACTGAGCAAAGTATGATGATAACTCTAACTGATGCCGCAAAAATAACTGTTTTTCAAGCAGGTGGAAATAGAAAAGAAATGTCCATTTCTTCTCATGGACATTCGAAGAACATTACAGAGTAGTTACTCGATCATCACCCTGTGCTTTTCTTCAGCTTCCGATTTGGGAAGTGTGACTGTAAGTACTCCGTTCTCTAGCCTGGCCTTTGCTCCTTCCTCGGAAACCGCAGCTGGAAGACTGAATGAACGGGCATATCTCTTAAAGGAACGCTCTTTCATTGCGTATCCTTCTTCCTCCTTTTCGGTTTCCCTGTGGGTATCAGCACTGATCCATACCCTGTTGCCTCTGACGTCAATGTTCACGTCTTCCTTGCTAACACCGGGAAGGTCTGTCTTTACTACGACATTCTTCTCTTCTTCCTTGACGTCCACAAGAGGGCGCAGTGTATCAAATTCCATCCAGGAACCTCTCTCCCCCTCCCCGAACATCTCCATCATTCTGTTCTGGATCCTGTTCATCTCTTCCATGGGGTCCCATGCTGCTGCAGTAGCGGGGCTCCAGCGTGTTAATCCGTATCTCATATTCATCACTCCTCATTATTCGGTGGGATTACTCCCTTAATGCCCACCAATCTCTTATTTACAATTGACCTTATTTATACTTGATTCACAAGGGTCCTAAAAATAATTAGCGGGAGCACTACTTCAAAAAAGGGCCAAGTATGTGGCATGTTTTCATGCTGCATTCTTGCGTGAAGAGTCTATCAATATACCGATCAGGTCGGCAGCATAGACAGTGCCGAAGGACCCGTTTTTAACCGATTCTTCATCGAATGCCTTTGCAGCATCCGGCTTATCCCCTGTGGTGGAGTAAACAGCAAATGGTATGGGTACGGAGGTGTGCGTCCTGAGTGCAATGGGGGTGGGGTGGTCAGGTAGTACCATTATCGTGACATCCTCGCTGTATTCCTTCGCAGCTTTGAGGACAGTGCCCACTACCTTTTCGTCAAAGTCTTCAATTGCCTGGATCTTGGCCTGAACGTTGCCCATGTGTCCTGCCTCATCGGGTGCTTCCACATGAACGAAAACAAAGTCATGATCCTTTAGGGCCTCCATGGCATATTCTGCTTTGCCCAGGTAGTTGGTGTCAAGATATCCTGTTGCTCCGGGAACCTCAATGACATCAAGTCCGGCATAGATGCCTATTCCTTTTACAAGGTCCACTGCTGAAATTATGGCACCCTCGAGTCCATAGAGCTCTCTGAACGGCGTGAACGCAGGCGCGAACCCCTGTCCCCATAACCATATGGAATTTCCCGGATTCTTACTGTTCTCAATTCTCTTTTTGTTGACAGGATGGTCCTTCAGCACTTCCATGGACCTTTCGGTCAGCTCTGCTATGATCTCACTGTCCTCTCCCTTTGGCATATTATCAAATCTGCTCTGATCGATAACATCGTGAGGGGGGACACATTCGGTATTTGCCCCCAGGCCTTTCTTTGCTACCATAAGGTGACGGTAGCTGATGCCCGGATAGAAACTGAACCTGTCATCACCCAGGGCGGAGTCGATGCTCTCTATGAGTTCCTTTGCTTCTTCATTGGTGATATGTCCTGAACTATGGTCTGCGATGATGTCATCTTTGATGGTTATAAGGTTGCATCGGAATGCAACATCATCTTTCTCAAGTTCGACTCCCATGCTCGCAGCCTCAAAGGGTGCCCTGCCTGAGTAGTACTTTTCAGGGTCGTAGCCTATTATGGACATGTTGGCAACATCGCTGCCCGGAGGTAAGCCTTCAGGCACCGTGCGGGCCAGTCCTGCACGTCCGTTCATGGTAATGTAATCCATGTTGGGTGTGCTGGCTTTCTGAAGAACTGTCATGCCCCCGAGTTCCTCAAGTGGCTCATCTGCCATACCATCTCCGATGAGTACTACATATTTCATTATTTTCACCTATATTTATAGAAATCAATAAAAACCATAAGATAGTAATATGCAAAGCAACATAATACCCTGTAATTTTATCCGGTCCTATGATGTGAGGTTTCGATGAAATATATACATTTTGTAATTATCTGCATCTGTATCTTCTTCCTGTGCGTATCTCCTGCAGCCGGCCTGAAGACGAAGACAATGATACACTATTCGGAACCTGCTGTGAGCGTCAGGGATGAGATATCCCTTGAACAGGGATATTCTTTCAGGGTTCTGGATATGAATAGCAAGAGCGGTGATATCCTGATCGGGCTATACCTGAACGGAGAAGAGGTCGATCTTGATGATAATTTAGCAAAGGAAGACGAGCCGCTGGAATATGTCCGTTCCGTTATCGAAGACGAGGATGAGGATGATGAGGCAGAGATCGATTATTTCATTCTGCGGATAACTCCCGAAGGATCGGTGAAGAAATCTGACGGAGTGCTCTATTCCACAATCCACATCGAGCAGTATCTGGATCCTGTAGAGGATATTGACGACTATCTGATCCTGGATAAGAGCTATTCGCTGGAAAGTGATTCGGAACTTGAACTGGCAGGTCTTTATACTCTTGAAGTTACCGACGCGGATGACAATGAAGTATCCCTGGAACTAAGGCTCAATGGCAGATTGCTGAAAGAGGATAAAGTTGAGGAAGGGGATTATTTTTACTATTCAGTTTATTCGGATACAGGACCACAGGCCATTTTCCTTGCAAATGTGAAAAGCTTTTTTGAAACCGATACCGGTATCACGGTTTTTCTTAACCATGTGTCATTACAGCAGGATGCAGTATCCGGTAACAGCGATGTTCCGGAAAGCATTGATCTGGATGTTACGTCACCGGTCGGTGGTGAATTAAAAGCCGGGCGTATCGCTATTATCGATTACTACCTGGATAATTCATATTCAGAGGTCCGCATCCTGATCGACGGGGAAGTTCTGGACAGCAGGAATGAGATAAGCGCCGGAACTTATAAAGCGGTCACTGAAGAACTTGATGCAGGCATCCATAAGGCAACTCTGATGACCATCGATGACGACGATGATATCTCGTATTATTCCGAGGAGTTTTCTGTATCGGTCAATATACAGGACAATATCACAGGATCGATCGCAGAACTTGCAAGTTCGGCGGCCGAAAGTCTTGAAAACAATAACAGGTCTGCAAATGTTTCTTCCGGTCTGACTGTACCTTCATTACCTTCAGATATATCGAACATACTATCTCTTATTGTAACCGTAGGCGTATTTATTGTATTTATCTGGTTCTTCCGAAAATTCATGTAAGCCTGCGTTTTCATCTATTTAGGGCTACGGGCTTTACTCATAATCTTTATATTAGTCCGTATTGTTTATAGACGAAATTAGCTGACAAAATGAACGTGGTTAAATATGAGAATCGTAATGAAATTCGGCGGCACATCCGTTGCCAACGGAGAGAAGATCCGTCATGTGGCTGAACTTTTAAAGCGCTATCATGAAAATGGTGATGGGCTTATAGTTGTGACCTCGGCACTTGGCGGTGTAACGGACGGCTTATTGAACACGGCAAACGAAGTATCCGTAAGTGGTAAAGTATCCCATGTAAAAGAATTCATAGCCGACCTCACCAAGAAACATTACGATGCCATCAATGTTGCAGTTGATAGTGACAACCTGAAGTCCGTATGCATAGAGTCCATCGACAAGCGCATCGATGAACTTGAAAAGGCTCTCATAGGCATCTGCTATCTCGGAGAGCTGACACCGCGTTCCATAGACTATATCTCATCCTATGGCGAACGTCTTGCTGCTCCCATAGTCAGCTGTTCTATCTGCTCCCTCGGGATCAACTCAAAGTCTTTTACAGGTGGAGAGGCAGGAATTGTCACGGATTCTAATTACGGCAGCGCCAAACCACTTGAGGAAAGTTATTCGCTTATCAACGAAAGGCTGAGCCCATTGCTGGGAAAAAGTATCTCGGTTGTTACCGGGTTCATTGCCCAGAACCAGCAGGAGATCATCACTACCCTGGGGCGTAGTGGTTCTGACTTCTCGGCATCTATTCTCGGTGCCGCAGTGAAGGCGGATGAGATATGGCTGTGGAAAGAGGTCCATGGTATAATGACCACCGACCCCAAGATAGTTCCCGAGGCGAAGTGCATCCCCCGGATATCCTATATCGAGGCCATGGAACTGTCCTATTTCGGCGCAAAGGTCCTGCATCCCAGGACGATCGAACCCGCTATTACGCACAAGATACCCGTGCGTGTGAAGAATACCTTCGAACCAGATTTCGAGGGTACATTGATAGTTGCGGAACAGGATCAGATAGAAGATGTTGTAAAGGCTGTGACACTTATATCCAGGGTTGCCTTAATCAACATATCAGGCGCCGGTATGGTGGGAGCCATTGGCACGGCTGCAAGGGTCTTTTCCGTACTTGCAGGTGCAGGTGTCAATATAATCATGATCAGTCAGGGTTCCTCTGAAGCGAACATGACCCTTGTGATCAATGAGGATCACCTGGAAAGGGCAGTTGCTGCCATAAGGTCCGAATTCAGCAATAATGTCATAGGTGATGTCGCATACGACAGGGACGTGTGTGTCGTTGCAGTTGTAGGTGCCGGTATGGATGGTATTCCGGGGGTTGCCGGTAAGGTATTTCATGCCCTTGGAAAGGCCGGTGTTAACATAATCATGATCAGTCAGGGCTCTTCGCAGCATAACATTTCCTTCGTGGTTAGTACTGCCGATTCAATTGAAGCTGTGAGGATACTACACAAGGAATTTGAACTGGACCAGTAATGCAGGGATAACAATGAACGATAAACATCTCACCTATGCGGAATCCGGAGTTGACATCGAGAAAGAGGAAACTACCATCAAGGCACTGACAAAAGGCATGACCTACAAACGTGAAGGCCTGGGAGCGCCTCTTACAGGCATTGGCCATTATGCAGGTCTCATAGACTTCGGGGAATATGCCCTTGCCCTGGCTACCGATGGTGTGGGTTCCAAAGTCCTGATAGCAAATGAGATGAAGCGCTGGAACACCGTCGGAATCGACTGTATTGCAATGAATGTCAATGACCTGCTGGCGATCGGTGCCGAACCTATTTCTTTTGTGGATTACCTTGCCCTTGAGAGGCATGATGAGGAATTCGCCGCTCAGATCGGTGAAGGACTGAGAAAGGGTGCCGAGATCTCCCGCATGTCCATTGTTGGCGGCGAGACTGCAACACTTCCTGATATCATCAAAGGTTTTGACCTTGCAGGCACATGTCTTGGAATGGTAAAGAAAGAAAAAATAATCACAGGTGAGAATGTCCGGCTCGGAGATGCCATTGTAGGTATTCCTGCAGCAGGTGTCCACAGCAACGGTTATACCCTTGTGAGGAACATCATAGAACAATCATCCTATTCTTATCACGATCCTTTCCCGCTCGATACTTCTACGACCATCGGGGATGAGCTTCTCATACCTACCCGCATTTATATGGAGGTCCTTGATGTCATCAGGGAATGCGATGTCCATGGACTTGCACATATAACCGGCAGCGGTCTTTTGAAACTCAAGCGTGTTACCAAGCTCGGATTTGATTTTTACGACCCGATCGAACCAAACACCATCTTCAGGTTCCTTCAGGAAGAAGGCAATGTCGATGACCTGGAGATGTACCGGACGTTCAACATGGGGATGGGATTTGTTATAATCCTCCCGCCGGAGCAGGCCGCAAAGGCAGCGGAGATGACCGGCGGTAAGATCGTCGGAAGGATAGTAGAAAGTGGTATAAAGGTTTCCAACCTTGTTATCGTTTAACCAGTGCAGAAAGGAAAATTAACAATGGCCTGTATCAGCGATCTTCCCTTTGAGATTCTCCTGAAAGGGGGCTCTCCTGCCCAGTGTGAGGCATTGATTAAGGAAAAATCCGATGAAGTGTATCATGTACCCGGTGGTTACACCATACGAGGTGTAATGCTTAAGGGTGACTCCATCCCCATTGGGGTAAAAGGGGACGAATTATTTTTCCAGTATATCAAACCCTGTTTCGGCCTTTTTGTCCTGAGGCTGCCGGATGCCGCGGACGAGGTGGAACGGTTGCATTCCCAGTTTAAAAAGAAGTGATAAATGCAATAGCTGCTTATATCTTCGTCTTCTTTGCGGTTTGTACCACCCACTTAAGAAAATTACCTGAAGGGAATTCATGTATCGTTGTCGCGATGATCATTCCCTCACCGAGTCTTTTGACAACCATGAGGGCATTCCCTCTCTCGTCCCTGAAAATCACGTCTCCCTCTGCATCTGAGAAATAACCGTCGAATTCGATCTCTGCTTCGGGATCATCCACAAGACATTCTGCATTGTGTTCAATATTCTTGCAGATATTTGCAGACATCTGCTTTTGTACATACCTCAGCTTCATGGGAAGCCAGGGATATTCATATTCGCTGACCATTGGTCCGAATATTACAAGGATGCCTCCTTTTTCCACAAATTTCTCAAGCTTTTTCCTGCTGCGCTCTATACCATTCAGAACCTTTGTGTAGGCAGGATTAGCAAAGCCGGTCGGGACCATCAGGCACTTGCACGGTGGCAGAAAAGGTGTTCCCAGATTCTCGGGAGCTATTCTCTGGCACTTTATATCATGTTCAAGGAATAATTTCTCAAACAAGAGAGCTTTGTCCCATAACAGCATCACGTCAGTCATGCAGATGAATACAATTTTCTGCTTTAATTGTTTTTCCGGAGAACTTGAGATGTTGTTGTGAATATAATTCAGAATGATATATCTTTAATTATAGATTTTTATTTATTCAAAAATACTTTTATATTTTAATTGTATTGTATATGTGCGGTACAAATGAACATATTTGTATCGATCTTACTATAAGCTGGTTGGGGAGTGGGTTTACCCATCCGGCTCTTTTTTATTTAATTTTTCAAATGAGCGGTACTGCCGTCCAGGTAATTCCAGATGGAATATCAATAGGAAAGAAAAAGAAAAAAGAGAGCCGGTTTGTTTAAACCAGCTTGTTGATCGGGTGGTTCTCGTCCATGATCTCAAGGCCGAGTTCCTTTGCAGTCTCTGCAAGCATAATGTCAACCATTGCTGTTGCAGGGAATACTTTGTCAGTGTTCTCGATAGGTCCGAAGAGCTGGAAGTTTGATCCGAGTACCTGTGGTACAAGGTTTGTTCCGATATCAGCTGGCATGTAGATTGCCTGCCTCTCTTCTTTTGTCTCGAACTGCTTCTTGTATGCTTTCATCCAGTCCCATGCGGAAGCCATGTTGTGGTATCCACCGCCAACAGGCAGGCCAAGGTGGCCCTTGATAGCAATTACTGCTCTCATGGATGCACCGGAACCTGCTCCGAGTGGGGTTGCTGCGACATCGATCAATGGCTTTGTGATTCCACATTCCTTTGCAATCTCAAGCATACCTTTCTCCTGTCCGGTACCACCGGTCTCAAGGATCTCGAGCTTACCCTTTACGCTTGGGTCGGTTGCATTGAATGCAAGAACAATGGACGCATTGATGTCGCTGTCCCTGATTGCCTCGATCTCATCAGCATGGACGCTGGCGTTGATGGAGTTGTAGATGGCCCTGTCAGCTACACCGATCTCTGTCACATAGGCTGCTGCAGCTGCACGTACATCACCTGCAGATGAGTCGATGAGGAATGGTGTCTTGTCATCAACTTCAATGAACCAGTCGATGTATTTCTTGATCGCTTCCGGTGTCTCTCCAACGATCTGGTTTACGATCGGGTTACCAGTGACCTGTCCCATGTCAACCATTGATTGCCAGAGTTTGTTTGCAGCCTCTACATCAAAGACACCCTTGTCTTCATCAGTCACGATCTTGTGCCTGTTGTAGAACATCGTTCCTATGAGTACTGTTGGGTATTGTCCTGGCTGGCCACCGAAATTGACTCCGCCTACCTCGAATACTTCTTGTTTCTTATCAAATCTGAACATATGAATAACCTCTTTTTAGATCCTAAGCATAGGTGCGAGGAACAGAAGGTATAACAGGAACATGATTATTCCAGCTACTGCTCCGTAAAGAATTCCTATGTCTCTTCCTACCTTTTTACCAATGCGCTGAGCAACTTCACTGTTTACGAACTCGATCTTCTCATCAATTCTGTTGAGTTTGTCAAGTACTTCGTTGAAATCTGCAGGGTCTACGACTACGCTTGGTATTTTGTCTTGCTCACTCATTTTAGATCACGCTCCAGATGAACATTGGGAGTATGACTACCATCAGTATGACGAAGACAAATCCTGCAATAAAACCGCTTACACCGGTTGCAGATACTCCTGAATCAAGTTTCTGGTTCCTTGCGATAAGTTGAGCCCTGTAACGGATGTCGTCAATCACGGCTTCAATGGGTCCCATATTGGGGTTGATCACCATTGGGACTCCTTTTCCATATTCTTCTTCTGCCATGTCAGTTACCTCCGAACAACAACATTCCAAGCAGTGTCAGGGTGATGGTAAGACCGATCATTATCCCTTCTACCTTACCGGCATGTACTCCTGAGTGGAACTTGTTCAGGTTACCGATACTTATCATTTCCTTGTTGATCTCGAGTATCCTGCTTCTTATAGTTGCCAGCTCGGCTGCCATTGGTTTAAGTCCGCCGGCCTCTGCACCTTCTTCTTCAGCGCCTCCGCCGACCTCGATGACCAGTGGGTCTGCATCAAAGGCATCAGTGTCCCTGGATGCATATTCCTTGATCTTGGCGACGATAGCATTCATGTCTTCCGTGCCGAGGAAATCAACGATCTCTACCTGTTCCTGGAATCTTTTGATAGCCGCTTCGGTGAGGTTCTCAATGTATGGAATAGCACCTGTCGCACCGACAATCCTGTTGTCCTTCACACCGTTCTGGTGCAGGGCGAGGAATGCCTGTCCGGTGATGTGTCCTTTTACTTCAGCTCCGGTTACAATGAAGTATCTGATATTCGGATTCGATATGATATGTGCAACGACTTTCTCAATACCGAGGTTCTCTGTTTTACAAGGGCCTGTAATTGCTGCACCGGCATCAAGCTGAGGGCCGGCTGCAAGATGTGAACCACAGGTAATAACAGCTACACTGTCCTGGATGTTGCCAACGTCGTACTCTCCTTTGAGTATTGGCCAGCTAGGGGCTGCATCTCTTTTTGTTGCCATTTTACATCACTCCTAATGCGCCCATTACCAGTAGCATTAGTCCTGCAACTCCCAGGCCGACAACTATGCCGTAGAACGCATTCCCGTAGAAACCTGCACTCTGTGCCGTGTCCTTACGTCCCGGGAATGAGTTGAGCAATTCTTTGTCCGGTGAGAGGGAGTTTACAAGGTCGTCTGCTATCTTGTCAAGTTCGTCAAGCTGTGCCATTATAGGATCCATTGAATAGGCTATTATGTCCTCTCTTTCTGCTGCGAGCAAAGAGGTAAGCGGATCCAGCACAAGATGTGCTTCCGGGGCTACATGAATCATGCTCATTCCAATTCCTCCTTAGAAGGCAAGAGTCCTGAACCTGTTACCATGTATGCATCTCTCTTTACACGTTTGTAGAATCCTGCAAAGGAGATATACCATATAAGCAATCCGATAAGGATCGTAAGGGTTCCGGATGCACCTGCGTTAACACTTGCTACAATTCCTGCAATGACCATTGCGATAGCACCCTTCTCAAAACCGGTTGCAAGTGTACGATCCTGTTTCTCGTCAGGACCAAGGTTTGCATTGAAGGGGTGCAGAATTGCAAGGCCGCCTGCAATGAAGATCACTGCTATGTATCCGGTAGCGATGACTCCGGTCAGCACCTCGTCGAACATGAATGTGCCTACCATTGCTGTGCTGAGGCCCATGATGGTGATGGTACCGGCTGTTGCTATCTCTGTCATGGATTGTTCCATGATGGGTATGCCCATGTTGAGTACCTTGTTTGCCAGGACACCAATAATAAGTCCGATGATCGCAGCAGAGACTACTGCGATAACAGGTCCTGCAACGCCACCAACGGCAAGTCCGAATGTAGTTGCGACAATACCTGTTCCTAGTGCCAGCATACCAATGGACGGTACACCGGTACCAAGGCCGTAGCTTGCGACCCTTCTGACTGCCGCGGCACCCCATACGATACCGCAGATGGCACCAAGACCACCGAGGAAGGACATGTATCCTCCTACTATGCTACTCAGGAAATAGGCTGCATATATGCCTACAAGACCGCCTATTACTCCGAAGGCAATTATGTTATTATGGGGGATTCCGCCATGGGCTTCTCCACCAGCTCCTCCTGCTGACATATTACAGACCTCCTATGGCGAGTACACCCATTATCGCAGCGAAGAATGTTGCTACAAGGGATGCAATTACAGCTTTCGGGAATTTCTTGAATTTGGGGTCATGGAAACCTTCGATGGTTCCGCCTATGTTGTATGACGGGATTACAGCATTCACGAAGAATATACCTACTGCGAAGATGCTGGCAATTCCTACGAAGTCGGTAGCATTGAGCCCGTTTTCTATGCTGAGAAGAGTATAATATATAAGAGCTCCGCCGAGACCACCGAGTCCGCCGCCAATGACACCACTTACAAAGGATACTGTTGGCAATGCGTGTCCCTCTGTACCCTGGGATACATAGAGATCCTGCCTGTCCTTTGTGATCGGGTCGTACTTGACCTTTGCGGATGCGGGTGGGCAACCGACACCATAGACATATACCCACTGTCCTACGATCATTGTAACAGATATCATTATCATGGCACCTACAGCGCCTGATGCAATGACCAGTGCTATACTGTCTGTGGCATTCATCATTGCACCTGCAGTGACCAGTCCCGTAAGACCTGCACCGGCTGCCAACTGAACAGTACCTGTTCCGATACCTGTTGCCTGTGCCATAGCTGCGGGAGCACCACCTACAGGAACGAAGTGAACGCTCCAGGAAATAAGCACTCCGCCAAGAGTTATAAGAATTATATTTAAAATGTTAGCTGTTAAAATTCCGACTATATCGATCAAGCTGCCACCTCTGCTTCTTCATCTTTCTTGTAAGGACCATATGCATTGCGGGCGGCTACTTCGATGTTCCTGTTCCAGATTACCAGAACCAGTACGATAATTACTCCTGCGATGACCGATGCCCAGCCTAGTGCATCACCCATTGTGGCATCGAATACCACAGTGATCCATCCGCTAAGGAATACTGTCATACCAAAGGCAATTCCTGTGACCGGTCCGCCGAATTTGGCGCAGAACCATGAGTTGTCAATACCGTTCCTGAGGCCGGATTCTGCTTTTCTCACGATGTTACCTGAGTTTGCAGCGTTGAGCCCGGATCCGAATTCTACATTCTGGAATTCACGTTCAGCACCATAGTGGACGTCACCAGTGGATGATCCTATCGCACCAACAGTGATTCCCCATATGAATGCCAGAAGTGGCAGTGAGAACGGGTGTCCCAGAACAGCTATCATGAGGTATGATACCACCAGTATACAGAAAGTTGTGATAAATGCATATCCCATAATAACCGGAGTGTGTGATCTTAAAATATCGAGATAGATTGGTTGTTTGAAGCGTTTCTGACTTGCCGATCTGCCGAAATAAGATGATACTGAATAGGTGCCATGCACTGCTGCTGCGAGAATAGCTCCAATCGTCAATGCAAGAACAACGGATGCACCGGTGCTCATCAGAACAGAAGCGGTTGTACCACCGATAGCACACATAAGTGCGTTTGATGGTGGTTCACCAGATACGGCTTTATTGTATATCCTGTGTGGATACATCATTTGGGGCGCCAATTGCACTTGAGAGTTCGGATTACTCTGAGACCCTACGTCTGATTCGAGGTCTTCAGAAGCGCCTGCAATAGTTGCAGCTGCTCCGATAAGTGCCATTACGCCCATGCCTGTGAGCGGTTCCATTCACATTTCCTCCTTTTTTATTATATGCGCGTAAATCGAGCCAAAATTATAATAATCGCTTTTCAATTCGATGTTTTTTTATCATAATTGATATGGCGTAGACTAACGTCAGGTGGTTTGCATTATATTAAATACTTATTAAACCTTTCGAATGAAAACGGACAAAAAAGCCGTATTTCATATGAATGGGGCAGGTCTGGAAAAAGTGTAAAAATATATTTATAATTGTATTTTTAACTTATCCGGAAAAATGCATTCATTCCCTGCGACCAAGGTTAAGTATATAGATGTCTGGCCGTGGTTTCTTTCCACTTCCTTTGGCGAAGTCCATATAGCAACGGTTGCAGAGCACACGTGAATTGAGGGATGCTATCTCGGAAGTACCTGGTATGAGTCTCGCGAAAAGAAAAGACGGCTCGATATCCAGCTCAATGGATGTTTCCTTCAGGTATTCCTCGATATGGTCCTCGAAAATCTCAAGGTCATCGACCTGAAGTCCGCGTGTATTTGCCGTGATGCCACAACATCCGCAAGGAAGGGCAAAAGCATCTGCCTCTATAAGGAAGACGGGCTTTGCAAGCAGATTCCGCAATCTATTTTCCAGACCACTTCTGCTCTTTGCGAGTTTCTCTATTACAGTCATATTTATCCATCCGTATTGTTCAGGGGTTGAAGTGTCTGTTGCACATCATTGCCGGAATACACCTGCACGATCCTTTCAGCCAGTCTTTTGCAATAACCACATTTCGAACATACCTTGTTGCATCGTTTCCACTGTTCAAGGGCACCTTCAAGCTCTTTGTTCGGTATATAGAACAGGTCCCGAATATCCCTGGGGCAGTCGAGCAGATCCATCAGGTTCCCGTCGTAATCCCTGTTAGTATATGCACGGACATTGTTCAGTATCCAGTTCGTGAAATGCGTCCTTCCGCCAATCTTGAAAGTGTCTGTGATATGTTCATACTCTTTAAGGTCCTCAGGGCGTATCCAGGGTGATTTTATCAGTTGCTGGGGGTCATTGATCCTGAGTGAAAGGCATTTGTAGTAATAATAGTCGTCAAGTACGTTCAGTTTGGGACCCGGCCCGTTGGCATGAGAGAAGAAATTGAAATGTGCATATCTGAAAGGACACTGGTAAAGGCAACCTTCGTTCACCAGCAGTTTAAGACCGCATGAGACTGACTCCTTTATGGCTTCCAGCTTTGCGAAATCCCTGTTGACGACGGTGTCCACAACAATGGTGTCGGCACCCAGTTGCTCATAGAACTCTGCCTTCTGGGGAGAATCCACAAAGGAAAGGACAGATACCACTACTTCCATATCGTAGTCCTTTGCCAGCATTTCCACAAAATAGGGCTCAGCAACAGTGATAGAGTCGATACCGATATCATTGAGCCTGTCAAAGTACCAGTTAATCTTATTGAAGCCCTGGGATGTAAGGTGTTGCCCACCCATGCATGAGCTGTTGAGAACTATCTCCATCTTTACGCCTTTATCGTGTGCATACCCGGTCTGTTCCCGTATGTCCTCTATCCCGGGTGCTGCCAGGTTTGTCCTTCCGGTCCCTACATAGTCGGGAGTTCCTGCCATATACACTGCATGGATGTCTTCGGAGCCCGATAAAAGGTCTTCCAGCCCTTCCATGTGTCCCACGTGCGGTACGTAAAGTTTCATCGTTTGCTGGTACTCTTTAATTAAGATAAGCATTTTGGTGAGGCGAAACCAAAAGTATAATTATATCAAACTCATCTCCCCCCTATCTATGATACTAGGTGCCTCATCGTTTGCCGGCAGTCTGCCTGAGATCGCATCCGAAGTGCAATCGGTTGAACTCTACATGCCAAAACTGGGCATTTACAGGAACTCTGAGCTTCAGCAAGGACTATTGGATACAATTCTTGATGAACTGTCCACACTCGACCTGCAGACTTCACTGCATGCGCCTTATTTTGCGGATACTCCCACATATCCCCGGGATGTTGTCGTCGATACTGCGAACATGGGTGACAGGGATTTCAGGCTTATCAGGGAATCCATCGAGCTTGCAGGGCGTCTGGGCTCCAGGGCCGTAGTGCTGCACCCAGGCAGGATAAACGGCGACCATGACGGGGCCTTTTCCCGGATGGTAGACAATCTCAGATCACTTGCGCAAACTGCGTCTGAGTATGACGTTATGCTCGGTCTCGAGAACAAGGAAGGCACTGATTCCGGTAATCTCTGCACAGGGGCCAGAGAACTTATCGCGGCCGTGGAAGAGGTAAATTCCGACAACCTTGGTGCCACCCTCGATATCGGACATGCAAACCTCACCTGTGGCGGTGACATGCTAAAATTGCGTGAGTTCGCACGTATGCTGGCTCCTTATATAGTACATGTGCATGTGCACGACAACATGGGTGTGTGGTCGGAGAATTACGATGGCGATGAGCACATGGCGCCGGGTGACGGGGTAATCGACTATACCGTCCTGAAAGAAATAAAGGGTTACAAAGGCATCTTTAATATGGAAGTCTTTTCCATGGAGGATGTTGCAAAAGGTAAGGCAACACTATCTTGTGCTGTTCCTGAATGAAGGGGAGTGTCTTTACGGTAAATTATAGTTAGGTGGTACCACAAGTACCAGGACATCGGATATCTGGAGTACTTTCTCAGTGACGGTGCCAACTAACTTTTTTATTCCGTTCTTTCCCTGTGTGCCCATGACGATCCTGTCCACATTCAGCTCTTTTGCGACCTCTACGATCTTCTCCGGGGCACTGCCATCTACTATGGTTGTTTCTATGCGGTCTTCCTCGCATCCCATTTCAATCAGAATGTCCCTCACTCCGTGAAGAACGCTCTTGGCACCTTCCTTGCGCCATGTCTTTCTGGCAAGTCCCTTGTCATCCACAACATGGAGCAGCACCAGGTGATAGTCGTGCTTCATTGCGATGCTGGCTGCGACCCTGGCAGCATTTTCGGCATAAACCGAACCATCAGTAGGGATCAGTATCTTCATTGTCTTAGGGTAAGGCTGCGCTATTATTAAATATTTGGATTTGCTTCTATTTTGTAATACAATGGCTGCAATACATAGTAAAGATCATCCATGTAGGAGCTTAGTATGAACAAATATCGTAAATTCAAAAAGATGGACAACAAAAGTTACTCCGAAGTAACTCGCTTCCTTAAAGAGACAACTCACCTTACGGCACGTGAGTGGGTCACCGCAAGATTATGTGCGGATTTCAAGAACCTTTCCAACCAGTCAGAGATGACCTGGATAGGTGAAAAACTCCCGGAACTCGTTCCATTCATGGATGAGACATATTCCAGGCAGGAAGTCTCAAATGCACGTGCATCTTTCAAGAAAAAGGTCCAGCGCAGTGGCACCACTTTTTTCTATGCATACTATGCCGGTCTGATCACCCAGGAAGAGATGATCTCTGTCATTCACAGGATCGTAACCGATATTAAAAAATTGATGGATACCGAAGGCAGTGAGATTCCTGAGGAGCACGCTACCGAAGTCCAGTTATTGATCGCGGATGTCCTGCGCAGGATCAATGAGTCTCTGGATGAGGACTATTAGATTCTCTTTCAAGATACCTGCAGTATCTTTCAAGCATCCGCATCTCTATCTGCCGCAGGTACCTTGCCTGGACTCTGGAGACATATAAAGTATTGTCTCCTATCTCGATCATGAGGTCGGTGTCCTTTGGGGTGCTGTACTCGACAGGATAAATTACAGGTCCTCCGCATGTTGTACACACCCTGAAATCCCTGGCAGCTTTTTTGATAAAATTCTCTACATCTTTTTCGACAGCTATCTGTCCTGGATCATCTATCATGGTTCTTAAGCAGCACTTTAGATACTTAAGATTTATCGCTATCAAAACTTCGAATCAGTTTTTCCCAAGCAAATTTAAATTGAATGAATTCCAATCTATGCTCCATGTTGATGAAGGACAAGGGAAAGCTCGTTATCTGGCCTGCGTATATTGACAAGACCAAGTCAAGAAGTAAAGGACGGATCATTTCGCGAAAGACATCTATAAATGAGCCCACCGTCAGGGAGATTGGCCTTGCGGCTGAAAAACTGGGGTTGAACCCGGAAATTGAAGCCGATAAAGCTTATCCGAAGTCCTGGTGGGAATCAAAGGGCAGGGTCCTTATAGACAATACCGCACCCAAAACCGTCCTTTCCAGAAAGATATCCTCAACGATCAAGGAAATGCGCGGAAGCTAAGCTCCTGCGAATTATTGTATTTTTGAAAAACTTGCATGTTGTGGGTGAAATCCCACAAAAGAATTTTATAAAGGAAAGTGTCCCGTCACTCAGGCGATTGGCCACATTCCAAATTGAGCATCCAGAATAAGTATTGCGAGGCCAGCTACTACGCCTACAATGATGACGGTTTTCGGATCTACGTGTATTGCTTTCTTGTCAGCCTCATAATAACGCATAAGACCCGCAGATGACATAAGTCCCGCGCCGCCAGATTTCTTTTTTGTCATGTTATCTCCGTATAAGTTGTTGTTAATGTTATAATGATGTTTTTATGTGTTATATGTTGTCCTTGATGTACCTAATGATTTAAAAGATTGTGCTCTCAGGCGGGTAACCTGGATATCCGATCATTATAAAGCATTCCAGCGATCATGAGAGATCTGCCGCGACGTGGACGTGCTTTTAACTTTGATGAAGGTGCCACCCTTTTTGACCTTGTCTCCATGCGGGCCCTGCATTCGATGATGCGGGATGAGGTGCTCAGGAGATGGTGGTTCTATGAGGTCACCTGTACTTTTCACATCCGAAATGATTGCTGCAATCGATGCGATGAGGACTTCACTCATGGCATGGATGAGGAAAGTTTCCCAGGTGATGAGAAGATCAAGAGTGCAGTTGTAGGCAATTCAGGATATTGGATGAAACTGCTAAGGCAATACCTGAGAACTTAAAGGCACAGGGACACAAGAAGCAAAAATGTTTGATGACGTTTCTTTGTGCCTTTGAATCTTTGTCTCCTTCATAGGTCATATTACAGATTATTTACAGATACGATTTCTACATAACCTTATATTTATCAATTCATCATTAGATAAACTATGTCACGACAGAAAATAGATACCATTACCCGAAAAATGATCTCGGCTTCAAACCAGTTCCAGAGAAAGAACTATAAAAAAACACTGAAAATGCTGGAAGAGGCGGAAATTGCCGCAAGGGAAGAGAACGTGCCTGATCTTATTGCCAGGGCCTTGATCTTAAAAGCGAACGTCCTGGAAACAGAGCACAGAATAGATGATACTTTAAATATTTATGATGAAGCTTTTACAATCTCATCCCGTCTCTTTTTAGAAGATCCGGATAAATATGATTACCTGATGCTTCTCGAAGGAGCCGTAACCGGCATCATGAATACTCTACAGGCAACAGGAGATATTGGACAGGCAATAATGATATGTGAAAAGCATGAGGATACTTTTCTGGAAGTATGTGATACATTAATGCAGCACGATATTGGCAGCGATGAGGATATAGATCATCATCTCAGTCACGTGGAAGCCCTGAACCACATTCTCATCTGCTTTGGAATGGCACGGATACCAAAAATAAAAGTTTCCTATGTATTAAAGGTCCTGGAAGAATACGCCCGGATCTCGGAAACGGACCCGGAGTACGTGGAACTGGAAACTCGCCTGCCGAAGATCGCAAGAATATACGGAGACTTCTTCGTTTTCAACGATGCCCCGGATGATGCGGAGCAGGTCTATGATAAGCTTCTTGAACTGGCTGACAGGAAGTATGAAACAGATCCCGATGACCTGAGCAATTTAGTTTTCAGGACAAAGGCGCAGCTTCTGTTGGGAGAGTATTATACCGGTTACGGCCGGACGGACGATGCATATGCCATTTTCTCCGGGGCACTGGAACAACTTACCTCTCATTGCAAGGAAGGACATGATAATAGTATCTGTAATTTCCTGATTGCCAAAATATCCCAAAAGACCGGATTACTTTTAGCAGAGGAGGACGACTATGATCAGGCAGGCTCATATCTTGAGAAAGCATTGGCCGGATTCGAGCAAATAGGGGAGTTATTTCCTGAGTACTTCTTATTTGAAGCTGAAGATATCGGCATATATGAGGATATGGCCGAGTTCTTTGAAGACAATGAAGATATTGATAAAGCTGAAAGGACTTATTTGCTTGAGATCGCTATCTTTGAATTCCTGATCGATGCCGGGATTGAAGAAACAGATAACCGGCTGTTTATTGCCGAGACCTATGATCAGTTAGCCAAACTCTCCGGCGACGATGACTTCGATAAAGCGGATGATTATTTCCGGAAAGAAATAGCCATGTATCGGGATCTGCATGAAGAATATCCTGACGACAGCGACTATGATGAATACATTGCAAATGTCCTGGTATCTCTGGGGGATCTGTATTTTGATGCCGATTATGAACTCTCGCTGAAGAATTATGAAGGCGCGGTCGATATATATGCAGAGCTAATGGCGCAAAATGAAAGTGTCGAAAACAAATATGCCGTAGTACTGAGTAAACTTGCAATCCTGCATTCGGCCCATAAAGAATATGACAGAGCCATATCTCTTTTAGACCAGGCAGTTGATATACTTACCGGATCATCCGACACGGTAACAGGACATAACAGGTATCGCAGAGAACTTGCTGGTATCTATATGACAATGGCAAACGTCTACGAAGAACAGGATGATACTGAGAAGGAACTACAGTATTTTTCAAAGGGTATAGATAATTATTCAGGAATCCTGTCAGATGATGATGTTGACAGGGAGGCGAAATTGCTCCTTAATGTTGACATGATGTTGAGAGAAAGTAAATATATGCACGCTGGGAAATATGAGATGGCAAAGGCTCTTGCCGAGCCGTGCTATAGATTTAATCAAACATTAGTGGAAAATGAACCCGATGATCCGGTTACAAGGATGTTACTTCTTTCCTGTGAGCAGGATCTGGGTGTGATCAACTACAATTTAGGTTTCATGGATGAAGCCATTGAATACTATTTAAAATGCCTGTCCAATCTCGAAAAAGTTATTGAGGTTCAGCCGGATGAGCTTCTTTCTTTGAGAACATTAGCACTCGTCAATATAAGGCTTGGTATCACATACAATGTCGTCGGCGGGCTTGAACTTTCAAAACAGGCGCTGGAAAGGTCAATGGAGGTCCAGGCGAAACTGGCTGAAATCAGCACGTCTGCATTCACGTTCGACAGGGAGTGGGAAATAACCGGTTTAGAAGAATATGCAAAGGTTTTAGCCGGTTTAGGAAAGAATGATGAAGCCGAGACTTATAAGGCAAAGGCTGAAGAAAAGCGCAGGATATGCCCGGAAGAATGTGCTGAAAACCAGGATGATACGGATCAGGACGAATCCCGGGGAAAATAGGGTATTGTCACATGATCCACGCTGTCCTGTTACTGCTTTTCGGGTCTTAGTTATATTGATGGATATGATGGCTTTGTGAGATTATTTGATATCCTGTAATGTTTCCGAACCGTGCAGGATGCTAAAAGTTCTCTTCATAAGGTAAAAAAGGAACGTGCCGCCTTCGGCGGATGTTTGCGTTGTTCCCGGATAATTTTCCATCCTTAATTGAGAGCAGAACCAGGACAAAACTTCAGTTTTTCCTTTTTTGCATCCCTGCACATTTAGCGAATGCAAGCCCTTATACAATTATCTCATCCAGCAGGAAAGGCGGATAGAACACACCCTTCTCAGTGATCACTGCAGTTACATTCTCCATGGGTGTCGCATCGAAGGCCGGGTTGTACACCTTGACATCTGCAGGCGCTATCTGCACGTCCCTGAAGAAGCGCAGCTCATCCGGGTCTCTCATTTCGATTTTGACGGTGTCCTCCCAGTTCTCCGGGTCAAAGGTGGATATGGGAGCTGCCACATAGAACGGTATCTCATGTTCTCTTGCAAGCACCGAGTGAGTGTATGTCCCTATCTTATTGAAGACCGCATCTCCTGTGATCCTGTCGGCGCCTACGATGACCTTGTCAACCATGCCCCTGCTCATCACGTGCCCTGACATTGAATCAGTGATGAGTGTAACATCTATATTATCCTGCATGAGCTCCCATGTGGTTATCCTGCCTCCCTGGTTCAAGGGACGGGTCTCACAGGCAATGACATTGATCTCCTTGCCTGCCTCCACGGCGGAGCGGATGACCCCGAGTGCTGTTCCCCAGTCAACACATGCCATCTTTCCTGCATTACAGTGCGTCATGACCGTGTCACCATCATCCAGCAGCTTGGCACCGTGCTTCCCCAGCTTTTTGTTGGTTGCCACGTCCTCATCTGCGATGTTCTTTGCTTCTGCCAGTACTATGTCCTTGATGCTGTCAAGATCATATGCATCCGATATCGCGTCAATGATTCTGTCCACACCCCATGCGAGGTTCACTGCAGTCGGGCGTGTGGCCTTGATTGTCTTTGCCGCTACTTCCAGGTCCCTTGTCAGGCCTTCCATATTATCAGCACTGCTGAGGGTTGCAGCAAGTGCTATCCCGAACGCTCCCGCAGCCCCAAGGGCGGGCGCTCCCCTGACGCGCAGGGACTTGATGGCTTCGCAGAGTGAGGCAAGAGTCTTGCACTCGATAACCTTGTATTCCAGAGGGAGGAGTGTCTGGTCTATCATCGTAATCGAATTTGATTCGTCGTTCCAGTCAATAGTTCTCATGATATCTACCGACTAAAGGTCATGCCTGGAATAAAAATGTGAAGGTCGATTCGCAGATATAAACCAATTATAAGTAACTAAGTGTCAAAAAGCCTAAAACTACAGGATACAAACAAGTTATGGGAATTTGGGTTTGGTTTTCGGCTTGCTTTAAAGGTAAACAGGACATTGATATCTCAGTTTTGCTCCAGTGCAGTCTTGGTAAGGGGGATTGGGTATGACGAATAAATGGACAGCGTTGATCGCCCTTTCAATGGCGATGTTCATTATAGTCATTGACACGACAATAATGAATGTATCGATATCGGCTTTAATTGTTGATCTGGACACTACCGTGAGCGGCATACAGAGTGCCATCTCTATCTATGCCCTGGTTATGGCATCCTTTATACTCATAGGTGGTAAGCTGGGGGACATCCTGGGCAAGAAAAGAACTTTTTTGATCGGCTCGGTTCTCTTTGGTATAGGCACTTTCACGGCTTCCATAAGCCCCAGCCTGGGTGTTCTGGTCCTGGGCTGGTCTGTCGTCGAGGGCCTGGGATCGGCGCTGATGCTGCCCAATATCCAGACACTGCTGAGGGATGAGTATCAGGGGAAAGACCTGGCTTTTGCCTATAGCATTGTCAGCGCCATCGGTGCAGTGGCAGCGGCCGTAGGACCCATCGTGGGTGGCTATCTGACGACCTTCTATACATGGCGCTGGGCTTTCCTTCTGGAAGTGATGATAGTGATCGCAGTGCTGGCGCTCAGTCGCAGCATCAGGGCCGATGTGCCCCTCCCAGGGAAGCCGAAGTTCGACTTCGCAGGCGCATTTCTGTCAATTCTGGGTCTGTTCTCCATTGTCATGGGCATTTTGCTGGGACAGACCTACGGGTTCTGGCTGGCCAAGCAGCCGCTGGTAATCGGATCATGGGAAATAGCTCCCTTTGGTCTTTCCATAACTCCTATCCTTATAGGGCTGGGTGTGCTATTGATAATGTTGTTGTTCAGATGGGAAAAGCGGCAGGAGGAAACTGGTGGTGATGGCCTGTTCAAGCCCTCGCTCTTCAGCACTCCGGGACTTACGCCGGGATTCATTGTCAGGAATCTTCATATGGCCATTATGGCAGCCTTCCTTTTTACATTCCCTCTGTTGCTGCAGCTGACATTCGAGTTCTCTGCCTTACAGACGGGGTTTGCCCTTCTTCCCTTCTCGATAGTTGTACTGATATCTGCCATAATCGGAGCCAAACTGACAGGCCGGTTCATTGCAAAGCGCATCATCCAGGCGGGATTCCTGCTGGTGATCTTCGGCCTGGGGATAGTTGCCTGGGCAGTCAAACCTGATGTGCAACCCTCCGATATGAGCCTGGGAGTGGTATTCGGCGCAGGCATCGGATTGATAGCTTCCCAGATCCTAAACCTCATTTTCTCTTCTGTGGATGAGAAGGACACCCCCGAGACCTCGGGTCTGAACGGCACCTTTGAGCAGCTTGGTAACTCAATAGGCGTGGCCCTGGTAGGTACTATCATGCTGGTTACATTGATGACCGGATTACAAGTGAGCATTGAGGAAAGCACCGAGATCCCGGAGGAATATAAGCCGGAACTACTTGCGGCTGTGGAAAGTAGTGTGGAACTGGTGTCGGACACCCAGCTCCAGACACAACTGGAAGCATCAGGTGCAGATCCTGAACTACAGGCAGAGATCATGGACATTTACGCTGAAGATCGAACCCAGGCCTTTAAGATAGGGATTGTCTTCCTGATCTTCCTGGGTTTGGTTGGCCTGGTGTCCACTGTCGGCTTATCGGACAGGAAGCTGGTGGAGAAATAGAAAAATAGTCTGCTATGTTGATTTTTTGGAGGAAAAGAGATTCTCCAAAAAATCATTTATTGATTGTTCTTTGACGATTCTTTTATCTTTTCTTCGCTTTTGTTTGGACCCAGCAACATTTCCAGGCTCTTTGTTCCCAAAGCCACCTTAGCTCTTATACGCCCAATAAAGGCTGGCAATCCCGGAAGCTATCATCAGAATGCCTATCGCCCATACAAGTACAGCTCCGCCAACCCATACATTGAAGATGAATAATAAACCGATAAGGATGCTGATTATTCCCAGGATCCCTGTGCCCCAGCCGTCTCCTGTGAAGGCAGCGATGACAGCTATTATTCCCATGCTCAAACCCAGAATACCAAGGATAAGTGCCAGAGTTGCCGGTACTATCACAGCAGCCTGGAGCGGATGCTGCAGGACAAGTATGCCCGCAAGTATGCCAATGATCCCGCCAACAAGCTTCCACACCCAACCTGACCTGTCAATGAAAATGCCAAATACCATAAATATTCCCTGTATCAGCCACCACAGGCCAACAAGCAGCATGATGACCTCCAATGTTGCTCCCGGCCAGCTAAGTAACAGAATTCCGAATATGAGGGATGCTATTCCCCCCAATAGCAATGACTGTCTACTAACCTTATCTACATAGTCTGCATAGTCTGTATCTACCATTTCTTTTCCTCCTTAGGTACGATTCATTATTCGCCGTCGATCATTTTCGATAAAACCAAATGTGTAGTTCTTACCAATGTGTGAACCCTCTCTCAACTTTCCTCTTAGGTACTGGATAATCGCCTGGAAAACCGGTTCTAGATTTGTATCTTTGAACCGACATTTACTCAACTGCAATGCAGTGACCAGATCAAAAAGGGGGGGAACTTCAGGTCACTATCCTGAGGTTAATGTCAGTAGAGCTCGTTTTTACCTAAACTTCCTTTCCTTCTACAAAAAACAGGCTACCTGGAAGCAGTTATGTGCACAGATCTTATTTCTCATAATCTCCATTCACTCTTCTGCAAAGGCTTCACGGAGCTTTTCTTCCTGTTCCTGTGACAGGTTGGAAGCGATCAGTTCGAAATCCAATGGTTTCATGGCTTCAACAACCTTATCGATTACAGCATTGCTGGTCATCAGGAAGAGAGCCGAAGTGCCTTCCGTTACCTTGCTCCTGACCGACCTGATGAAATCGTCGCTTATCCCCACATCCGCCATAGAGCCTGCCAATGCGCCGAACGCCGCCCCGATTGCCATACCAAAGATTGGGACAAAGAACAACAATCCAAAGAGCAGTCCCCAGAAAGCGCCACCTAACGCGCCTGCACCTGTCATGCTGCTCAATTGTTTTGTCTTTGGTTTCTTTTTGCCTTCCGGCCATGTAACGATCGCTGCATCCTGCAAGGTGATCAGCTGTTGTTTATTTAGCTCTTCTATCACTTCAAGACCTTTTTCTGCGCCATCGGCGGTATGAAATTTCAGGACTGTTAAAGTTGTTGTTGTCGGCATGTTCGATTCTCCTTCAAAGTTTCAAAATTACATTTATTTGTCTATTCTCCTATTCGCTCTCATGAGCTGAACTATTATCACTATAAATGTTCAGGCTTCGGCTGCAGTTGCACTTTCGGCCATATCCAGTGCAGCAGCATCCATCAGTCCTGCTTTGACCAGTGTATCGATCGCTTCCAGTGTAGCTCCTTCTTCTATCAATCCTGCTACCACCAGCGTTCTTACTGCTTCGGCAACTGCTGAAGTCTTGACAGTCTCCATCTCTACTACTGTTTCGGCAGCCTCTTCAATTGCAGCCTCTTCCATCTCCCCGGCTGTGTCAATGGTTGACAGCACATCAAGCAAGGCGGCACCTTTTACAGCCTCGGCGATTTCAATGGCTACCTCGGCATCTGCAATAGCTTCAGCTTCTTTGCCGATTATCATCATTGCTTCGGGTGTAAGGAAACCCTGGGCAATTGGGTGCCCTCCTGCTTCCCGAACAGCATGTTTCAAACCCGCAGCCCACACATGTTCAATAAGCAAAAGAGCGGCAGATGTACCGGGTTCTATCTGATCGATGACTTCCATAATGTCCTTTATGGCAAGTCCATAGCTGTTCTCAGCAGATGTTTCGGCAGACACACCAGATGCTGCAGTTTCTACACTGCCTTCTTCTCCCAGGCCAATCATTTTACTGATCAGATTGCCTACTTCTATTTCCTCTTCCGGTGTCAGGTCTGTATCTTCCATGGTAAGGATGTTCCCTTCCTTATCCTTCATTATGAAAAGCATATCCAGTAACCTTATTACTCCCCTGCTGCGTACTTCGTTGAGTTCCCGCAGAGCGTCGCCCCTGAACTTTTCGTTAGTTTCAAAGCCGATAGCCAGTAGTTGTATAGGACCTAGCATAATTTCCCCCCCACTATCTATTATTCTCTGTTTCTTCTTTTAGCGCCCTTCATGGGCCATACTATCAATAACTGCAGTAATTGCAAGAATCAGTGCGGCATCCTCACCTTTCTGCACGTCCACGCCGTATGTATCACGTACTCTGAACCATCTTTTAGAAACCGATCCTACTACCTGATCCCCTCTGAAGATCTTATATTCATGGTTCAGGATATTGCCTCTGGCCGTCAGATCTTCACCGTCGGTGATTGAGATGCTCCAGCGGTCTCTTAGTGGCGTTATCATGGCATTGTGGATCTTAGCCACAGCATGGCCATCCTTCTCAATTTCCATAGTGTCACGTATACGTGCCATTTTTTCCTGGATTGTATAGATGTCATTACCATCCATATCCTGAAACTTCAGCGTCTTACGTACTCGAATTACCTTGCTTTCTATTCTGAAAACACGATCTCCGTGTTCATCCTCTATAAAGAAACGGTCTCCAATAGTTAATAAACGCTGGCGCATTTTGTATCGTGTGCCAATGCTTTGTTCTTCTCCGGTAACTGTAGGTGCATCTTTGCTTGACGCACGTTTGCTTAGAACTGCCCCCGCTATAGCTGCTCCCACAACTACATGCCTTCTTTCCCTTCCTCTTAACATTGAAAGTCTCCTAAGATTGCATCTTAAATGAGCCTATGACCTCCCCAATAGTCTTAGTCTTCAGGATGCAAAATATCAGCTTATCTCAGTTATTTGCTGTAATGTGATATTTCTCCTGAAAGAATTATAAGTCTTAGGAAACTATCGGAAGTAGCAAAGTTTCCCAAAAGGAACTGTAATTGGGAATGAATCAGGACAAGATTTTCTGGTGAATTTTCTGGTAGATTTTCTGATATTTTTCTTACCTTTATATATCCTGACATAATATTACCTAACATGCAGAAACCCATGCTCATTCATGACCCTGTTCACAAGACTGTGATCCTTGACAATTTCGAGCAGATGCTTGTTAATACCAGGCATGTGCAGAGACTGAGGAACATCCAGCAGCTTGGACTTGTGGACAATGTCTATCCCGGTGCGAACCACACGCGTTTTGAGCACAGTATCGGGACTATGCATATGGCATCTGTCATCGGGCGTTCCCTGGAACTTGAACAGGAGGATATCCGTAAGATAAGGGCTGCAGGGCTTTTGCATGATGTCGGACACCCCGCATTCTCGCATGTCGTAGAAGGTGTCCTTAAAAGAGATGTTTCATTACAGCCGATCATTGACGGTGTGCATTTCATTAAACATGAGGCCTTCACAAGGCAGATCATATCCGTGCTTCTTCCTGAGGATAAAGCCATCGCGAAATATGTGGAAAAGGAGTTTGATACCGACCCTCACGCTTTTTTCAGGGAAATATCAAAGATAGCTACCGGAGACACTTCCTTACTGGAAAGACCTTATCTTGCACAGATAATCTCTGACGATGTTGATGCAGACCGCATAGATTTCCTGCTAAGGGATTCCTACCATACGGGTGTCTCTTTTGGTATGATCGATGTGGACCAGATAGTACGCAGTCTGATGATCAGGAACGGAAATGTCGTTCTGGGAAGCTCGGAGGGTTCGGGTTATGATGAGGACATGGCCCTGACAGCAGCCGAGTCCATGCTTATATCCAGGGCGCATCATTACACTGCGATCATACACAACCCGAAGACACAGGCTTCACGTATGATGCTGCTGCGTGCACTTGAGGATGCGCTCAAGGAGTTCGGCAGGAAGAACGGAACAAAAAGAACCAGAGGAGAAGTTGTGCGTTTCTTCACGGAATACAACGACGATGACCTTCTTGGTTTTATCAGATCGCATGCATCAGAGGATTCCTCAAAGCTGCTTTCGGACATCCGCGACGGCAACATATTCGTGCCTGTAGCAAGACTCAGCCAGAAGACCATTTCCCCTTCCATAAGGATGACGCTGTCTACTATTGCACGTAACGGTGTAGCCACAAAGAAACTCGAGGACCTGGTAGCAAGGGAGTTTGGAGATGTGCTGGTCGACCTGAGCGTCGCTTCCGGGGTTCCAAAGAGCATGCGTATCGCCATCGGGGAAGAAGATGCTTTCTTCTACGATGAATCGGCACTTGCCAATGGGCTGGTGCGTGCGATATCAAGGCAGCTGTCTCTCACGACTTTTGCACCTCCTGATGTGGCGGAGAGAATGGATTCTGATTCAGTTGCCGCAAAACTAAGGGCATCTGTGGACGAACTGTCTCCAAAACTCCTGCATTTCATACGTACGGAGCAATACCTTCCGGTTGAAGGCGTGATATTACTCTTTTTCGGGGTTCACAGTCTTTTCGAAAATGAAAAGGACAGCTTTATTTCTATTCCCCGGTTGAGGCACATAACCTGGCTCTACCGCACCATCATGCATCTGCGTGAATCTGTTAGGCTTAAGAACCTGTTCGATTACTCCTTCCATGAGAGGTACGGTTTCCCGTACAGTGACAGGCTGTTTGAGGATATACAGATACTTGTGGCCATGGGCATCGTTGACGAGGACCTGCGTTACTATGAGAAAGGAGGCCGGTTCCGGCAGAGTTATGAATATGTGCTGACATGGGATGGAGTCGAGTATGCAAGGGTGCTTGCCGATGCCTACAGGCAGGAGTTTGAAGAGATTATGGATTATCTTGTGATGAACAAGCATTCGATCCCCAGGGACATCGTCACCATTCCCGTTAACAGGTATGCTTCAAGAAAGCGCTAGACAGGTGTAAATAAAATGCAATCAGGTGAATTGGTTATGCTTAAGACCTCCTACAGGGGCAAGGTCAGGGAGTTTATTGTAAAAGTGTCCGATGACGAGTTTCATACGGACTTCGGGATAATCGATCTCTCCGTCCTGCTGGAAAGATCGCCTGGTGACAGCGTGACATCGCACATGGGTCAGGAGTTCACCTTGCAACGGCCACGAATGCCTGATTTCTTCAATCATGCGAAAAGGACCGGCGCCCCCATGATGCCCAAGGACATTGGCCCCGTGATCGCCTATACCGGGCTCAACAAGAACGATACTGTACTTGATGCAGGCACCGGCTCAGGGGTACTTGCGATGTATCTGGGGTCCATAGCTAAACGTGTCCTCAGCTATGAGGTGCGTGAGGATTTCGTGGAGGTTGCCAGGCAGAATGTTTTGAATGCAGGGCTTGATAATGTGGAGATCAGATGTGGTAATATCGTTGATGAGATATCATCCATTGAAGAGGGTTTTGACGTTGTCACCCTGGACACACAGGATTCAAAGGATGTCGTCCCGCATGTCAGAAAAATATTGAATCCGGGTGGTTTTCTGGTGACATATTCTCCATTCTTCGAGCAGACGAAGGATATCAGGAAAGAGATCGATGCTGCAGGTTTCTATGATGTGAGAACCATGGAATTCTCAGAGCGTGAGATATCATTTTCCGAAAGAGGCACCAGGCCGGCAACTTCAAGGGTCGGTCACACCGGCTTCATTACCATAGCAAGGATCTGAAAAAACTACCTTACGCCCTCATTGGTGATCCTGAACTCACAGGTGCTGCCTTCGCGGATAGAGCGGTGTTTCCAGAGTTTGGCGCGCCTTGTGCCCTCTCCTGTTTTTTCCAGCTGGATGATGGTCTTTGAGATGTGTTCTATCCCGCTACCTCCGATAGGTTTCAGGGTGCCGGTGACTACATCGCTGTAGACCTGGTTGGTTATTACAACGGCAAGCTTGTGCTTGCGTGCGACTCCATGCAGAAAACCTATCTGGTTCGCAAGTTCCCGCCTTGTCCTTATGCTCGACTCATCCTGGTCGAGCTCGAATCTGTAGAAGGCGGTTGCAGAATCGACAACTATAAGGCCTATTCTGTCTGAGACAAACTTCTCTATCTCTTTAACTGCTGCATACTGTTCTTCAAAACTGGTTGGTTCAAAGATGATTATTTCCCGGGCTATCTCCTTTGCATTCTCTCCTGCTATCTGTTTGAATCTCAGGGGTGAGATAGCTTCGGTATCGATGTAGATGACCTTTTTTCCATTCCTGACACATTCAATGGCCAGTTGCATACACAGGTTCGTTTTGCCGCTGCCGCCTTCCCCGAATATCTGTGTCACGATACCGGTTTCAAAGCCTCCTTCAAGGAGTTCATCTATGGACTGGCTGCCGGATGATAGCTGCTTGTTTATCTTTTACACCTCTTGTTCTGAACTAACTGCTATAATGGGATTCATAATATACATGTTTTGTTAAAAAGCCATTGTATTCAAATATGTAATCAGAGATGTTTCAATTCCGCTAATAGTGTTGATCTATATTCTTTTGTATAATTATCATCTCTATTCATTTTGTCATTAATTTTAGGTTCTTTTGTTACCAGATGGAGTTTGAAAAAGCATTATTAAGCTAAAGGTCATTTGTATAATTTACCTCACGGTGTAGAAGGTAACGTGAATAACAATGTCACTCGTATGTGCTTTTGCGATTGGCATTGTTGTTCCTCTCCAAGAGGTTAATAATATAAATATTACTTTATAAATAAGAAGGGACGCGAGAAACAATGGCTGAAGTGATTATATATACAACAAGAACATGCCCGAAATGTGAACAGCTGAAAAAAGTACTTGAATCAAAGGGTATTCCTTTCAAAACAGCCGACATGTCAACTCCTGAAGCCCTCACCGAATTGAAATTCAATGGTGTATTCACAATGACTGCGCCGGTCCTTCAGATAAACGACGAGTTTTTAACCCATAAAGACCTCTTCAAGGGTCCTGATGTTAACCTGGATGCACTGGGCAGCCTTGTCTGATCTTATTGTTGTGAGGTGGGAAAGATGGACATTTGTGCTACTAAAAACAAGACAGCCGGGGGAAAAAGGGACTTTGAACAGGCTGATCAGGAGCAGGATAGGTTCCAGATAGAAGAGAACAACGGGGTATCGAAAAATATGACACCGCTTACAAAACCACATGCTATCCAAAAGACACTTGATGGTCACACGATCTCCATAATGCCCAAGGTGCGTACCACAGTGGGGCATATGGTCGAATGGGACCGTAATATAATCATCAACCAGTTATTAAAAGAGACCAAACTTGCCGAGAGGTTCCATGGGAAACCCGGCATGGAAAAAGAAGAGGCTCAGGACATTGCAAAGGAGGTCGAACGCCGTATAAGGAGCCTTGACCTGAAATTCCTTTCAGGGCCTCTGATCAGGGAGATAGTAAATATAGTACTTCTTGAGAGGGGACATATTGAATGGAGGAACATCTCCACGAGGGTAGGTACTCCTGTATACGATGCATGTGAGATCGACCTTGGAAGTGGGTTCGAGGCAAAAGACAACGCGAACCTGCAGGAAAATGCCGAGACATCCCACAAGAAAAAGGCAGATAAGATCTCCAAGGAACAATACCTGCTCCTGCTGCCTCCAAAGACAGCAGACCTGCATCTCAATGGTGATATTCACATACATGACCTGGAATATCTGGGGACCCGTGCATTCTGCCAGGACTGGGACCTCAGGTATTTCTTCTACTATGGTCTCATGCCGGACGGCTCAGGTGCAAAGGCAAGTGTGGCCGGCCCTGCTATGAAGGCCGAAGTGGCAATATTGCATGCTGTGAAGGCACTTGGCAGCGCCCAGACCAACTTCGCAGGCGGACAGGGTTTCTACAACTTCCTCACTTTCATGGCACCTTACTTCGAAGGCAAGAGCTACAATGACATAAAGCAGCTCATGCAGATGTTCGTATATGAGATGACCCAGATGATGGTAGCCCGCGGCGGACAGGTGGTTTTCTCCTCCGTTCAGCTGTCCCCCGGCATACCAAAGCTCTGGAAGGACAAGCCTGCAGTCTATAAAGGAAGGGTCCATGACGGTACCAACGGTACACAGAAGCGCACCTACGGTGAGTTCGAGCGTGAAGTGCGCCTGTCCTTCAAAGCTCTCATGGATGTCATGATAGAGGGTGACAACTGGGGCAAGCCATTCAACTTCCCCAAGCCGGAGATCTCCATAGAGCCTGATTTCATGGAAGAGGACGAGTTCTTCAACAGGGCACATCCTGACCTGCCGGGCTACGAGGAGTTATACGACATGACCTTCGAGCTGGCGGCAAAGTTCGGCACACCTTATTTCGATAACCAGCTACCCGAATACAGAGGCGCAGGTGAGGGTATATCCTGCTATCAGTGTTGTGCGTACCAATTTTCAGCCAACGCTGATGCAGATGACAGTTTCGATGACAAGCTCCTGTTCAAGGACGGAAAGCACTTTTCCATGGGTTCCTGGCAGGTCGTGTCCCTTAACTGTCCGAGGGCTGCATACAGGGCTAACGGGGATGACGATGCCCTGTTCGCAGACCTGAAAACTCTCATGGACCAGTGTATAAAACTGTTCAAGACAAAGCGCAACTGGATGGAGAGCATCATTGAGAACAACAGGATGCCCTTTGCGACCCAGAGGCCAAAGGACCCTGTAACAGGTAAGAAAGGTGAAATAGCCGTTGATATTGATGCACTGGTCTACACCATCGGTGTGATCGGTATAAACGAAATGGTGCAGTACCACACAGGCTCCCAGATACACGAATCCAGGGATGCCTTCAAGTTCGCCATCAGGGTAATGACCGAAATGGAGATGTACGCACATGAGCTCAGCCAGAAACACGGCATGGAAATCGCACTTGCACGTACGCCTGCAGAGACCACCGGTCAGAGGTTTGCCGTATCCGACCTCCTCCACGATGAGTACAAGGAATCCGTACTGGAGGTTGTAAAAGGTGACAAGGAAGCAGCCCTTGAAAAACTCGGCAAGGCCCACGACCTCCCGGTATACTACACCAACGGTACCCATGTACCGCCAGGGGCCAACATATCCCTGATCGACAGGATCAATATTGAGCATGTGTTCTTCCCGATCGTTGACGGAGGTAATATCTGCCATATATGGATGGGAGAGGGTGCACCCGATGCAAAGGGGCTCAAGGAATTCGCAATGAACATTGCAAAGAACACCCAGATAGGTTACTTTGCTTTCACCAAGGACATGACCGTCTGTCTCAATGACTTCCACATAATGTCCGGCCTGAAATGTTCCTGTGAGAACTGCGGCTCGAACGATGTAGAGCAGCTTTCAAGGGTAACCGGATATGTGCAGGCTGTGAACGGCTGGAACAATGCAAAGAAGCAGGAGCTTGCAGACAGGATGCGCTACAGTTCAAGCGATATGATCTGATCGTATGAAAGTCAATTACGGAAGTTCTGTTCCGATCTCTACTATAGACTGGCACGGGCGTGTGTCAGTTGTCTTTTTTTTAAGAGGGTGCCCTTTCAGGTGTCCTTACTGCCAGAACTATGAATTGCTTGTCGAAAGCAATATGGTTGATGTTTCAGTTCTTGAGGCAGCAATCAAGAAATCCAGGCCTTTTGTCAGCAGCATGGTACTTTCCGGTGGAGAGCCCCTCATGCAGAAGAAGGCATGCATGCATCTCGCACGCTTTGCAAAGGACAATGGCTTGCTGGTCGGGATACACACCTGCGGTTTCTATCCGAAAGTAGTTGCTGAAATGATAGATGAAGGTCTTGTTGACAAGTTCTTTATCGATGTCAAGGCTCCCCTGGATGATCCAGAGTTGTATGCAAGGGCCATCGGTTGCTGTGATTCACAGGCCACCGGCGAGTGCACCAGAGTTGATCCGAATGAAGTCCTGAAGAATGTATCTGAGTCCATCCTTACGGTCCTGGCCAGCGGCGTGGAACTGGAACTGAGGACTACGGTCATCAGGGATTTCATCGGTAATGCGGATGAGATCTCCAAAATAGCCGCTTCCATCCTTGGGGTCACCGGCAGAAGGGACATTCCTTATGCCATCCAGCAGGGCATCCCGGAGCATGCAATGCTTGAGAGCATGAGAGATACCCTGCCTTACAGCAGGGACGAGATGCTGGAGCTTGCTGCCGCAGCCCATGAGTTCCTGGAGAATGTGTGGGTGAGGACGAAAGAGAAGGGTAATGAGAAAGTTAACTTCGAACCCATTTGAAGCTTAGACTATCATTTTATAGGTCCGGCTCCAATCTGCTACTATAGTAAAAAGGAGCGTGATCCTATGAAAAAGTTATATTTCCTGTGTGCAATTTTCCTGACATCCCTGGTCTTGCTTGCAAGTGGTTGTATGGGAATTGACGAATATCAGAATTCTCAGTCTTCCGATACGGCATCGAAGATAGCCTATCCGGAAGAACCGGCTTACTATCCGGCGGACGAGGCGTCCGGAGAGGCAGATTATGGCGGGGCCGGCACAAGTTCCGTGGAACGCAAGACAATAACTACCGTGGAAATGTCCATTGAAGTGAACGATGCTGCATCCACCATCGAGACTATAACAGAAGCAGCCGTGGCTGCAGGTGGTTATGTTTCCAGTTCATCTGTCTACGACCTCAACTATGATTCCAATACCAGAAAAGAGGGCTATATCACAGTCAGGGTTCCTGAATCGGATTATCCTGAGTTCCTGACAATGGTGGAAGGACTTGGTGAACTTAATTCCAAGAGCGTTAGTGGTCAGGATGTTACCGAAGAGTACATCGATATCAGTGCCCGTTTGGGAAATCTCGAAAAGCAGGAGGTACGCCTAAGTGAGATCCTGAACATGAGCACGACTGTTGAGGAAGTGCTGAGCGTGGAAAAGGAACTCGAACGTGTCCGCGGCGAGATCGACAGCCTTACGGGACGCCTTGAGTATCTGGATAACAGGCTAGAGTTCACAACCATAAACATACGTGTCACCGAACCCCGGCCCATAAGTCATTCGTGGGGGCTCAGGGATGCACTTTCCGAGTCAGTTCAGGGTTTCATCTCAATGGTCAATGCACTGATAGTGCTGGCAGGTTATCTCCTTCCGATAGTTATAGTTCTCACACTTCTCGGAGGAGTGGTTATCGGGGTCAGGCGCATGGTAAGAAAGTGATACTTACGATAGGCCAGCGCTGAATGATCAACTGCACGCTGGTCTCATTTTTACCATTATTTTTATATCTGTGTTCAGGATTACTTACGGATGTTGCTATTGTTAAAGTGTATCATTAAAGCTAAATAATGAGTAGTCCAATACAGAAGTTCATTGTAAAAAAACGGACTACAAAACCTTTGAAATGTATAAAGTCTTCTTTAAAAATTGAAAAATGGGATCATGAAAACCATACAAGTCTCAGAAATGGGTGAGAGGCCTCTTGTGGGTCTTCTTTCAGGAATGTTCAATACTGATTCGAATGCCGACCTTGTTATCGGACCGGGTAATGATGACTGTGCAGTGCTTGATGTCTCAGAAGAGGAGTATCTTGTAGTAACCACCGATATGCTTCACAGGAAAACAGATTTCCCAATGCAGATGACTCCATGGCAGATTGGCTGGATGTCTGCGGCAGTTAATCTGAGTGATGTGGCGTCCATGGGCGCGCGTCCAACGGGGCTGCTGATGGCTATTGGTATGTCTTCCGATACGCCTGTGTCCTTTGTGGAGGAAATGGCCCGGGGGATTTCGGATTGTGCAAAGGCATGCGGTACAACTGTAATCGGCGGGGATATCGATACCCACGACGAACTTACCATCACAGGGACAGCTCTCGGAATGGTTAAAAAGTCCCGGCTGCTGAAAAGAAAGGGTGCCAACGTTGGCGACAAGGTCTGTGTGACCGGTTTTGCAGGCTCTGCGGGTGCAGCGCTTCATGCCATTGAGAAGGGTCTCGACGTTCCTGATTCCTTTTTGAAGACGTTACTTGAGCCATATCCAAGAACTGCAGAAGGACAGAAGCTTGCACGCTCAGGTGCTGTGACCTGTATGATGGACACGAGCGATGGACTTGCTATGTCCCTGCATGACCTTGCTGATCTCAACGGGGTCGGGTTCCAGATATACGAGTCCATGCTGCCCATACATGAGGACATCGGGAACCATGTGACATCTGATCCGGATGAGCAGATGGACTTTGCACTTTATACGGGCGGTGATTTCGAGTTGCTTTTCACGGTCTCTCCCGGGAGGCTTGAAGATGCACGTGCCGCATGTAATTTAAGTATTATAGGTGAAGTAGTTGAACAAACAGTTGGTATTTGCATTAAACGGAAAGAAGGCACAAACCTGTCGATAAATCGTAAAGGTTATCTACAATTGGGAAGTTAAACTTATGCAAGACTAGATTACACTATTCAAATTTCAAGGATGGTTTAAAAATGAATAAAAACCTAAAAATGATCCTATTCGGATTTATATTGTTAATGTTTACAGGGGGTGCAATAGCCGCACCTTCCCTTTCCGGAGGCACTGTTTCTCCAAGCACCGGTACTGCGACTACAAGTTTTGACTTTACAATTTCATATATAGATGCTGATAATACGAGTGCTGATTATGTCAATGTGACAATAGACGGTGTCTCTTATTCAATGTCCGAAAGTGATCCCGCCGATACTAATAACGCGGATGGCAAGGATTATACCTATACTTCCTCCGGTTTTTCTAAAGGTCCACATGATTATGCTTTTTTTACGGCGAACTCAAATGGTACAGCAGGTCCGTCTGGCTCAGGAAGTTTTTCTATAACCAATAGTGCTCCTGTGCTCTCTTCTCCAAATGTTAGTCCTGCCAGTGGTTCACCTGCAGATAATTATGTATTCACGGTGACATATACGGATGATGACAACGATAGTCCAAGCTACGTAAATGTGACAATAGACGGTACTGCTTATAGCATGTCTTCCACAGATGCAGGAGATACCAATACTGCTGACGGTAAGGGTTATACTCATACCGGAAGCGGTTTTTCCACTGGAACTCATTCATATAGTTTTAGTACCTCCGATGGGACTGATGCAGTCGGTCCGGAAGGGGCAGGTACCTTTGATGTGAGTTCTGACTCAAGTCTCACAGGCAGCATTTCATCTTCTAGCGGTACCCCTTCCACTACATTCAATTTCAATGCGACTTTCACTAATGGGAACGATGCAATCCCGGATTACGTGAGGGTTACTATAGACGGCACTGACTATGATATGATTGAAGTTGATCCTGCTGATGTAACGACGTCTGATGGAAAGGAATATGGTTACAGTAATTCTGGATTCTCCGTTGACAGTCATTCATACAGCTTTACTGCGGGTGTCGGTTCAGATGTTATTGGCCCGGTAGGATCTGGCACATTCGATGTGGATGTCTCCAATCATCAGCCGACACTGACAGATGCCGAAGTGAGTGCGCCTGATAAATTTATTGTCGGTAAGAAAATTTACTTCAACATAACTTACACAGATTCAGATAATGATGCACCGTCTTTCATGTATGTACAGATTGATGGTACCAATGCTACGATGTCCAAGCAGGATAGCAGTGACACCGTCGCAACCAATGGCATAGAATATACATATAACACCTCTTCTCTTGATATGGGGGAACACGCATACGCATTCTATGCATCAGACGGTACATATGATGTCAGTATTGCCTCTGCTAATTTCTCGATACACTCCAAGACCTATTACAGCGGTGACAGGATATGGGATGCAGATGCGGGTCAGTCAACAACCTATACCTGGGACGCAAACAGTTTCTCTGGATTCTTCTACGACCTGGATTCAGGAATAAGCTCTGAGACAATGACAATAACCGACATTGACAGGTCCATCGGTGACGGAGATCTCGTCTATGAGACAGTTCCTGTGGATACCGAGTTCGAGCACAGTGGCTGGGGTGAGTACAAGGTAGTCGGTTTCATGGCAGAGAAATATTTCGCTGCATACACTGATGATACCGACATTGACGGAGTAGAGACTCTAAGCATGATGTCCAACGGACAGCTCTCCAAAGTACTTATTGACAACGATGACAAAAAATCTGTCTACTCCGGCTCTGCACTTGTACTCCAGGATGGTTACAGGCTCAATATCGTAGAGGCTGACAAGAATGGTGATAAGGTATTCATCACCCTTACCAAGGACGGGGATGAACTTGACAGTGGCGTAGTCTCCGGTGGAAGTGACTACATCTACAAAACGGATCTGGGTGACAGTGACGATGTTGTGCTTATAGCCGTACACTTCGATAATATATTCAGTGGCAGTGAATCAAATGCTGTTTTCGTGGAAGGTGTTTTCCAGATATCAGATGAATACATTGAAGTTGATGACTATAGCGATGGTAAGATGGAAGTCACATCCGTAGGTTCTGACAAGATACAGATGAAGAACGACGGGTCCATCTCTCTTTCGGCAGGCGACACCATAGAGATAATGGGTAAGATCAATTTCATCGTTGCTGATTCCAATACCCTCAGGTTCGCTCCTGTTGTTGATACCAGTGAAGCAGGTACATACGAACTACGCAGTACTGTGTCAGAAGGAACCGATCCATTCATATGGACCCCTCTGAACTTTGAAGGCTTCTATTATGATATCGACGAAGGCATCCAGACTGAAACCCTTGAGGTCCAGTCCATTTCAGGCAGGACCATCGATGACGGTGAGCTGATCTATACAAGCACTCCCAAAGAAGTCAGCTTCGAGCACAGTGACTGGGGTAAGTTCAGTGTTATCGGTTTCATGGCAGAGAAATACTTTGCAGGTTATCCATCAGGTGCCTTCGGGGACAGTGACAGTTATAACCTGCTTTCAAGCGGTCAGCTCTCCAGAGTACTTATCGATGACGATGACAAGAGATCGGTATATACCGGTGCCTCCCTGATTCTAGAAGAAGGATACGTTCTTAACATCGAAGAGGTTGATAAGAACGGTGACAGAGTGCTCCTCTCTCTTACAAAGGATGGCGATAAACTTGATGAAACGGTAGTCTCAAGCGGTGACACCTACATCTATGAGGAAGACCTTGGTGATTCCGATAATGTCCCGATAGTTGCCGTATACTTTGACGAGATATTCAGTAGCAGTGAATCAAATGCTGTCTTCGTGGAAGGTATTTTCCAGGTATCTGATGATTATCTTGAACTTGAGAGCGGTGACAGCTATGGGGCTATGGAGATCACAAGCCTTGGTGACAGCATTGTCATGAAGAATGACGACTCCATCTCATTGTCAAAAGATAAAGATTCCGTAATAATGGAAAACTCTGATGATGATAAGGCGAGCATCAACGTTAAAGTTGCTGATTCCGACACATTGAGGTATTATTTCTATGTTGAGAAGGAGACTGCTCCCACAGGCACTCTGAAAGTCGACCTTGACAATTCTGTTGTTACAAAAGGAGATGAAGTAACTATCACGGTAACTTCCCGCGGAGCAGCTATCAGTGATGCTACGGTGAAGGTGGAAGACAGTTCCATCGGAAAGACCGATGATGAAGGTACTATCACCTACACTGCAAATCAGGTAGGTAAACTTGAGATAATTGCCGAGAAGACCGGTTATACTTCCGGCAGCGAGGATCTGGAAGTGATCTCCCCTAACGATGAGACAAAGAAGATAATCATTGAGGTTTCACCCGATGATGTCTACGAAGGTACATCGACAACGATCTTTGTCCTCAAGGCAATCGGCGGGGATGCTATACAGGGTGCTGAAGTGACCCTTGATGGCAAATCTATCGGTTCCACATCACTTGACGGTACGATCACCTATACGATGACAGATGCAGGTATGCACAAACTGAAGGCAACAAAGTCCGGATTCATTGATGCAGAACTGGATCTCGAGGTTCAGGAGCTTGCAGCAAAATTCGAGTTCACGAACCTGCGCACCTCACCACTTGATGTGAAAGCCGGCAAGGAGGCTACTATCAGTGTCGACGTCACAAACACAGGTACGGCAGCAGGTGAGTATACTGTCGATCTCAGGATAAACGATACCGTTGTCGCTTCACAACCCATAAGTCTTGGAATCGATGAATCACAAACAGTTGAGTTCAAGCACACGGAAGAAGAAGCCGGCACTTACGTTGTGAAGGTTTCTGATCTGACAACGACTTATGAGGTGTTCGGGAGATCCAGTACAGTATGGTATGTCCTCGGAGCCATCGTACTTGTCGGTGCAGGTGGTCTTGGTTACCTTTTCACCGCCGGTGGCTGGACCGTTGAGATAGCCCAGGCAAAGGTAGAAGAAGCAATACAGGCAGTTCAGGAGTTAGTCGGAAATCTCCGATAAACTCCTGTTAACTTTTTAACTTATTTTTTTAGACACTGTCTCTATCGCTTCGATAAGACTGTTCCTTGGCATAATTGTTGCAACCGGGATTCTCAGTATCTTTTCCACGGTAGGACTTACTATAGGTGCACATACAAGAGCCTTGGCTCCATCCCTTTCGGCACGCACGGCTGCAATGATAGCCTCTTCCATGGATGTTGCGGAATACTCCCTTATCGTGCAGAGTGTTCCGCCTATTTTCCTCTTTGTCTCACTGATATTGTCCAGGACGGGACGTGCAGCTATGACTGCTATGAATTCCCCTTTCTCTGTTCCTTCTATCCTTTTGATCGTACGGACTATCTGACGAAGTGTCTTCATGTTGGGTTCCCTTTTACCCGACATGATCTTGTACAGGGTACTCTGGGGTATTCCTGCCTTTTCTGCAAACTCGACTGCGGTAAGTCCAAGATCCTCTTTAATGACTTTCGATATTACTTCACGGAAGTTTTCGTCAGATTCAAAAACGGCATCGATTACTTTATCAGCAGCATTCATTCTTCCCTCATCACTGGATTTGCCTAAATAATTTCCTATTAAGGCAATGTGTAGATTGATATTAATACTTTTGGGAAAGATTTTCCCCTTTCAGGGTAATATATATAATATATATTGTCTGAACTTTAGTTATCTAACATTAATAGGTGATAACATGGATATCAGAAAGTCTCTAAAATCATCCACACTTTTAATATTAATTGTTTTCGTGATATCGGCCGTACTCGTGTCCGGCTGTACAGAACAGACACAGGTGACCGAGGAATCACCGGTCACCGAGCTTACCTTCGGTTACCAGCCAAGTACTCATCAGATAGCTTACCTGATGGCAAAGGACAAAGGCTGGTGGGCTGATAACCTTAGTTCTTCTGGAGTTGAAACCATTGACGATAAGGTGTTCCCTACAGGTGCTCCCGAAATGGCAGCAATGCTCTCAGGGGAGATCGATATTGCTTATGTAGGTGCTGCTCCTGTTATATCTGCCATTGCAAATGGTCTTGATGCAAAGATCGTTGCAGCTGCACAGATACAGGGTTCGGATATCGTACTGCGCAATGAGTTCCCATACGAGAATCCTGAGGACCTTAAGGGTCTGAAGATTGCCACATTCCCTCCCGGAACTATCCAGGATACTCTTCTGAGGAACTGGCTTTCAGAAAATGGTATCAACCCTGACACTGACGTTACAATTGTACCAATGGGTCCCGGAGATGCAATGACCGCTATCTCAGCTGGCCAGGTCGATGCAGTGTTCCTGCCACATCCTTCACCAACCCTTATTGAAGAGGAAGGTGTAGGAAGGTCTGTCGTATCCTCCGGTGAAATACAGGAAGACCATGCATGTTGTGTCGTTGCTGTAAGCGGTGATCTTATTCGCGAGAACCCCGAGTTAGTGCAGCAGATCGTAGCAACACATGTGGCTGCAACCGACTACACTGCAACGCATACTGATGAAGCGGCGCAGGTATTCGCTGATGACCAGGACTGGGATGTCGAAGTTGTTAAGACGTCCATCGCTGACTGGGACGGTAGCTGGGTCTCTGATCCAAACCTTATAGTCAACTCAACAGTGGATTATGCTCAGGTGCAGTATGATCTGGGTTACATCAATACTGAACTTACAGAAGAAGATATATTCGATCTGAGCTTCTATAATGCTCTAGATCAATAATTTTTTTTCAGATTGATGGCAACTTTGAATAATGATTAAGACATTTACACACCGGTCGTATAAGAGCGCTGCTCTTCACATTCCGGAGGAATCATGGTCAGGGAACGTTTTGGAAGTTTGAAAGGTAAAGGTGTGGAAATACTATCCATAATCTCTGCACTGATTATATGGCAATTGATAGCTGTTTACGTTGTGCAGAACAAGTTCTTCCTTCCAAGCTTCATGGATGTATCCCTGGCATTTGTATCCGTGGTCTCCAGACAGGCGGATTTTCCGTTTAACTTTCTTTCATTTTCCATGGAGATAACCCTGCCTGTATTGGTCGTGGATTTGTTGTACAGCCTGATGCATTTCTTCATCGGCATGATAGCCGCTTTTCTGATAGGTATGCCTGTAGGCATGTTTATGGGATGGTTCAACTCGGTTGAAAGGATATTCGACCCCTTGATCGAGATCATCCGTCCGATACCACCGCTTGCGTGGATTCCCTTTGCCATTATATGGATAGGTCTCAATCCTTTCGGGGCTGGCTTTTTGATATTCATAGGAGCTCTGTTTCCCATAATTATCAATACATTCACCGGCTTCAAGAACATCCCGAGGATATATGTCGAAGCTGCGAAGGTCCTGGGGTGCAACACTGACCGTGACCTGATAAGGCATGTGGCACTCCCGTCGGCACTTCCTTCAATTGCTGCAGGTATACGTATAGCCATGGGTGTCGGCTGGATGTGTCTGGTCGCAGCCGAAATGTTCGGTGTGAGCAGGAACGGACTCGGTTACAAGATATGGCATCATTACTATCTGCATAACATGGATTTTGTACTCGTTTACATGCTTGTCCTCGGATTCCTGGGGCTGCTGATCGATAAGTTGCTCAGGGCATATATTGACGGTAGGCTCCTAAAATGGCGTACAGGAGTGGTTATGTAATGGGCAGGGTCAGCGTAAGAGGGGTTTCCCGCAAGTTCGTGAAAGATGACATTTCCCAGACCCTTGCTCTTGATAATATAGACCTGGATATAGAAGATAAGGAGTTTGTCTGTTTCATTGGTCCTTCAGGATGCGGAAAGACCACACTTTTGCGAATAATCTCCGGCCTTGATAAGCCGGACTCGGGAGAGGTTTTTGTGGGTAACGAGAAGATCACATCACCTGGTCCTAAAAGGGGCATGGTATTTCAGGAATATTCTCTCTTCCCATGGAAATCAGTTATCAATAACGTTATGTTTGGTCCTCTGATGAGGGGGATCAACAAAGAGAAAGCACAGGAAGAGGCGGAAAAGTACCTCGAACTTGTAGGGCTGACGCAGTTCAAGGATAGTTATCCACATGAGCTGTCCGGGGGTATGAAACAAAGGGTTGCGATTGCCCGTGCCCTTGCGAATGAACCCGAGGTGCTACTGATGGACGAGCCTTTCGGAGCCCTGGATGCCCAGACCCGCAATTCCCTGCAGCACGAGTTACTTAGCATATGGCAGAAAAATCACCTCACCGTCCTCTTTGTCACTCACAGTGTCGATGAAGCGGTTTTCCTCGCTGACAGGATAGTGATGCTTACAGCACGCCCCGGTAAGATCAAGGATATCACCAGGGTAAACATTCCAAGGCCTCGTGACAGGACAAGTATGGAAGTCAACCAGCTCCGTAACCATCTCCTGAAGCTGCTTGCAGAAGAACAACAAAAAAAGTGATTCAGACTAAGATCTATTCGGAACGTACGATTACTTTTGTTCCTGCTTCTATTTCCTTTACGTTGACCTGTCCAATCAGCTCGAGTGTCTCACTGGCCCTCACAAATCCCACCGTACATCCGGGTCGTATTGACATAGTCTTTCCGGCAGTAACCGATCCATCGACAGTCACCCTGTCAAAGAGTTTCAGGTCATTTACTGCTTCTACATCACCTTTTATCTCTGATCTGGGTCCAATGACGATGTCATCAGCCTTGATATTGCCTTTGACAGAGGAGCCTTTACCGAGTTTAAGAGTTCCCTTGACGTTGAGGTTTTTCCAGAAACCTGATCCCGCTCCGACAATGAAATTTCCATCAATGTTTATGTCATTCTCGAAATAAGATCTCTTTCTGGCAATATAAGTGTTGGATCCCTCATGGTATTTTATGAACTCTTCACTCATCGCATTCACCTGTATTACCTTAATACTTCTGTTTATTAAAAATTCTGCTCTAAACCCCTGTAAACAGGTGGAAGGCATTTATAGTTATTTATATAATTACAACCATATTCTATTTTTGAAAAATACGGATTTTGGCAACACTAATAAAAACTATTATATATTACCAACTATATACAATTGCTTATCTTTGAACATTTTATATTACAGGTATGCGGCTGGTTTTCATGGATTAAGGTGTATGGATGGACTGTCATAAAAGGAATCAAGACTTGTCAGGGAACACAGAGCAAAATCGCTCTTTGGAAGTTGATTCTGGTCCTGCCTTTACTGGTAATCTTTCCTTTGATGAATTGGAGTTAGCAAAAGGTTTCTTCGATCTGGTGAACGCCTTTATTCTTGTTATTGACAACGAATGTAATGTCATTTTCATTAATCGAAAAGTCGGGTCTGTGCTGGGTTATAGCGAGCAGGAAGTCAAGAACAGGAACTGGTTCGACATATTTGTGCCCGAGAGTTCGCGGAAAGAATTGAAACAGATTTTTTCTCTGGACATCTGTGAAAAAAGTGACCCGGAGTATTCCTTGCAATGTCCTGTTGTTGCCAAGGATGGCAGGGAGATGAGCATGGCATTGAAAATCACCATGCTGAAAGACAAAGATGGCTCTACTGAAGGTTTTCTTTTGACAGGTAATGGTATTGTTCAAACGGAAGCTATAGAAAGGGAGCCTGAGAACACAGCAGTACAGGAAAATGAGAAACTGCTCACTTTCCTTGATTCTGCCACCTATGCAGTGATCTTTTCAGACTCCGGAGGACACATAAGCTTCTGGAATAAGGCGGCGCATGAGCTATTCGGGTATGAGTCAAATGAAGTTCTGGGTGAGCCTTTAAACCTCATCATGCCCAAACGTTACAGAAAAGCTCATGAGGGCTGGGATCAGATCATATCGATAGGCAAATCTCCGGTGGTAGGCCGGATATTCGAGGTAACTGGCCTGCGGAAGGATGGCAGCGAGTTTCCTGTCGAGATATCAATTACAACTACCCGGATTAAAGGGAAAGTGTACCATGGCGCTTTTCTCAATGACATCTCAAAACGTAAGATGAAAGAGCGTTTGATGACGATATCCAAGAACAAGTATCGTATGATATTCGAAAAATCACCTCTGGGTATATTCCACTTCGATGAGAAAGGAGTGATCACGCAGTGCAATGAGAATTTCGTGAAAATTGTAGGTGCCCCTGAAGAAAGTGTGATCTCGGCTATAATGGGTTTCAATATGCTCAAGTCCTTCAAGGATGAATCGATCAAAAAGGCCATACGACAGGTTCTTGCAGGCATCCCTGCAAGGTATGAGGATAACTTCCATTCACCTTTCTCAAAAAAGATCATACCCGTCAAAGCCGAATTCAGTCCGGTGATATCCGATGAGGGTAAATTGATGGGTGGTGTATGTGTTGTCGAGGACTTCACCGAGCGCAAGGCAGCGGAAGAAGCTCTCAACAAGTATGCAGAAGAGCTTGCAAAGGCCAATGAGGAACTGAAGTCCCTTGACAGGATGAAAGACGAGTTCCTGTCGAACCTCAGGCATGAACTTACCACGCCGCTGATTCCGATAAAAGGTTACAGTGAACTGATGTTTGATGGTGCTCTGGGTGAATTGACCGAAAAGCAGCATGATGCCATGGAAAAGATCATGCTGAGCTCCGAAAGGCTCAAAAGGCTGATAGATTCCCTTCTCTACGTAAGTATAACGGAAGGCGGCAATGTGGACTACATCTTTGTTCCTCTTCGCCTTACCGAGATTGTCGAGTCATCTATACACGAAAGGTCGCCGGAAATTACCAGTAAGGGTCATATTATCGAAACGAATCTTCCAAATGACCTTCCTCTCATAGAAGGGGACCTGGATTACCTTCGGAACGTGTTTGTGAATCTTATTGACAACGCTATCAAGTTCACCCCGGAAGGGGGAACTATATGCATATCAGCTATCAAAGAAGACAATAAGATCCACCTGAAGTTTGCTGACAATGGTATTGGTATCGGGGATAAGGAAATATTGCATATATTCAACAGGTTCTATCAGGTGGATGGTTCATCAACCCGCAAATACGGTGGTAACGGTCTTGGTCTCTATATCTGCAAAAAGATAGTCGAAGCCCACAGGGGCAACATCTGGGGAGAAAGCAAAACTGGCAAAGGCACCACTATCCATGTAAACCTTCCTTTCAAGCGGAAGGATACTGGAGGCCAATCTTCTCCAGAGAAGCAAGAGTGATCAGGGTCAATGCTGTCGTATTGATATCCCCTTCATTTTTTCCCCATGATCCGTTCTCGTTCATTTTATCCAGCAACCATTGAACAGGTTCTCCAAGCTCACTGCCGTATCCTGCAAGTATTAAGGCCTGTATTACTATATTGCTCGTGGCCAGGGTCTTCCATGCTCCGTTTTCAACACGCTTTGAGATAATCCATCCGGCACGTTCAGATATGAACCTTTCAAAACCACTGCTCTCATTTTCGTAAAGCATCCCCTGTTTGACCAGGGCACTGATTATCAAAGCCGTTGTTCCGGGATGCTCCCATGCGGGCCCGTAGTTCTTAACAAGCCACAAACACCCTTCGCGGTTGTGAACTCCAACATCAGCAAGAGCAGTCAGTACATATGCCGTATCGTAAACATCATTGTTCCACGCCATATCCTTTTGTTCAGACAGCATCCGATCGCTCATATCCGGGAAAATGATGCCTTCTGCGGCAAGAGCTGAGACTGCCCTTGCGGTATCTCTCAAAGAGCCCTCCCCGAAATCTTCTTCCTTCAAACCGATCAGCCCGGGAACAAGGTCAGTTCCTACATTCCAGAGATGAGCTGCGATTATAACGCGTGAAAGCTCTTTCACTGTATCGATATCCCTGGAAAGGATCCAGTCGAACGTTCTCTTACTTTGGAACTGCATACCTGTCCAGATGCCAGCCAATTATTTATTTTTTTGCAGAGCAGTTGTACCTGTGACGCTGTTCATACTCCATGCGTTTGCCCGGATTCCAGTTGCTGACATGTCCATAGTAGCCGGTGACCCTGGATATATGATCAACCACGTTCTCTCCGCAGACCGAGCACT
>JAWSUM010000002.1:0-86941 GCA_033549165.1 Methanolobus sp. | reverse complement strand
GAGGAAGGACTCGCCCTTGAGGAGATAGCAAGTGTCACACATGGTTTTGTGGGTGCGGATGTCTCTTCCTTATGCAAGGAAGCTGCGATGCACGCGCTCAGAAGATTACTTCCTGAACTGAAAATAGATGACGTTGATGATGAGATACCCCCGGAGTTCATGGAAAAGCTGATAGTTACCAGGAAGGACTTCGATGATGCCCTGAAGAACATCGAGCCATCAGCCATGCGTGAGGTCTTCGTGGAAGTACCGTCTGTGAAATGGAGCGATATAGGCGGGCTGGAGAATGCCAAACAGGAGCTGGCCGAGGCCGTGGAATGGCCGCTGAAGTTCCCGGAAATTTTCGATGCCGTAGGTACGAGGCCACCGCGAGGCATCATGCTCTTTGGCCCTCCCGGGACGGGTAAGACAATGCTTGCAAAGGCTGTGGCAACGGAAAGTGATGCTAATTTCATCAGCATCAAGGGTCCTGAGCTGCTCAGCAAGTATATCGGGGAGTCCGAACGTGCTGTTCGCGAGACCTTCCGCAAGGCAAAACAGGCAGCACCTACTGTTATTTTCTTCGATGAGATCGATGCCATGGCATCGGAGCGCGGCTCCAGCACAGATGCCCATGCAAGCGAGCGTGTAGTAAGCCAGATACTCACCGAGATAGACGGGGTGGAAGAGCTAAAGGATGTGGTCATAGTAGCAGCCACCAACCGGCCGGATATCGTGGACCCTGCACTGTTGCGTCCGGGCCGCTTCGACAGGCTGATCTACGTGCGCCCGCCTGACAGGAAAGGCAGGGAGAAGGTCTTCAGGATACATCTTAGCAACAAGCCCCTTGCAGACGATGTGGATATCCGTGAGCTTTCCGAGATGACAGACGGCTATGTAGGTGCAGATATCGAAGCTATCTGCCGTGAAGCTTCCATGCTGGCTCTGCGTGAGATAGTCACTCCCGGAATAAGCCGGGAAGAAGCAAAAGCAAAAGTCGAAGGCATAAAGATCACATCCGAGCATTTCCACAAGGCGACAAAACGTGTCAAGCCTACTACTTCTCGCTCTGCAATGAGTTTCTATGAGCAGGCTTCAGAAGCCTTCGCAAGGTATGCGGCCAACGAGGAGGAAAGGGTGCCGGATTTGGATGGCGGAACTGGATATCAGTGAATTTTGAAGTGATAAAAAAGTAAAAGGGACCTGTTCAGAGTCCCTTCTTATTCTTCAATTCCTTGTGTACTTCCATCTGTATATCAAGTCCATCCTCTGAGAGCACGAACTTCTCTACCATTTCCTGCATTGCTGCAGCCATGCCTGCAAGTTCCTGGGAATTCCTGGCTAGTTCCTGCATGGAAGCGCTCTGCTGTTCCACGGCTGCGGATGTTTCTTCGGTCCCGGACGCAGCGTCCTGGGAGATTGAAGATACCTCATCCACTGAAGCAGTTATCTCTTCTATGGATGCGGATTGTTCCTGAGCTGCGGCTGCTATGTTCTGTGCCATGATGGCTACCTTGCTGCTTTCCTCTACGATACTCAGGACTGCTTCCACTGTTTCTTTAAGGGCATTGACGCCTGATTCGACGGATTCCGTGCCTGTTTCCATGGATTGGACAGCCACTCCCGTACTGGATTGTATCTCAAGGATAAGTTCAGATATCTGGCTGGCAGCATTGCCTGAATTTTCTGCAAGCTTGCGCACCTCATCTGCGACAACAGCAAATCCCCTGCCATGTTCTCCTGCACGTGCGGCCTCGATCGCAGCATTGAGTGCAAGCAGGTTGGTCTGGTCCGCTATGTTCGTTATGAGGTTGACTATCTCTCCGATCTGCCTTGATTTGGCATCAAGTTCCCGGATAGCCACTGCCGAACCGTCAGTTGACTGCTTTATAGCATCCATCTGGTGCAGCATGCTCTCTGACTTTTTACCGACGTTCCTGATAAGGTCGCTTGTGGAAGTGGCCGACTCTGCTGCCTTCTGTGCATTACTGGCAATCTCCTGAACATTATATGTCATATCAGCCATAGCCCTGGCAACTTCCTCGGTCTTGAAGGACTGACTGTGAGCTCCAGTGGAGATATCGTTAACCGTTTGGGATATCTGGTTGGTAGCAGCCGTTATCTGCTCGATGGACGCAGACATCTCCTCTGAAGTCACCGCGACATTGCGGGCATTGGTGCTTACCGAGCTTATAATATCCGTAAGCGACTTCATAATCTCATTAAGGCCTCTGGGGATAGCCTCGAAATCAACACCAACATCGGTATTTGCCCTGGTGTCGAGCTTTCCTTTGAGGGCATCATCGGATATCTGCTTGAAATCGGAAACAATGTCATTGATTGGTTTTGTGATAGACCTTGCGATGATGAAAGCTATTCCTGCCATAGCAATGATCCCGATGGCGGATATCACGATCAGATCATTTCTGAGGGCCATTGCATCTGCCAGTATTTCCTCTTCAGGTACCATCATAACGAATCCGAAGTTGGCGGTTTCCACAGGGTAGTAAACCATATTCACTTTCTTGCCCGTCGTCGGATCAATGACTCCTTCAATATGTCCGTTAACTCCATTTTGAATATCTGTTGCCATCTGGTCCATTTTAGGATCATCGAAGTCTGTAAGGGATTTTGTTCCTATCCATTCCTTTTCGGTAGGATGTGACATGAAAACTCCGGAATTACTGACCATGAATGCGTAACCCGTATCAAAAATCGTTACCTGTGATACTTCATCATCTATGTAGTCGAGGGCAACATCCACTCCTGCTATTCCGACAAACCCTTTGTCCTTGATGATTGGTGATACGTAGCTGACCATCATCACACCATCATACATGAAAGGCTCCAGGATGACATCCTGTTTCAGGGTTTTAGGCAACTGGTAGTAATCGTCGGTCTCATATCCTGCAAGCGGATCAAGGGCAACGGAGCCTCCGATCCTGCTCCAGTAGGGGATGAATCTTCCCGTGCGGTCATGTCCATCGGAGTCTGCAAAAACTGCGTCATTATCATCAAAGGCATCGGGTTCATATGCGACATAGGTTCCCAGTAGCGAAGGATTCTCTTCGAGCATGCTTCTAAGGATAGCATTCACTTCATCCCTGTTGCTGCTGTCATAGTTTTCCATAGTGTTTGCAAGAGTTTCTGCAAGCAGCTTATTCGAGTATATGTCTGCATCATAATTATAGGCATAACTCTGGGCCATGCTTTCTGTTTGGGCCTTTGCTGATTCCAGTTCCTGATCAGTTACTTTATCGACGATCATGTATGTGCTGATCGCCATCAATAATGTGATGCTGACCACAATATATAAAAGCAGTTTGTTTTTGATAGTCAATTTTTGAAGATTCATAAAAATTCCCTACGTTCTTACTTAATAATTTAAATGTATGATTTTTACAAGATGGATATATGAATTTTTATATATAAATTTTACTATATTTTAAAATAACTAAATTTACCCCCTCTTTGTTTTTTTGTATGGCTACCAATAAATATATATTTGAGAATTCTTGGGCATCTTCCTCAAAACTTATATACTATTTCCCGTTCCGATGGCAATACTTCATTCATCAGTGAAAGGGCGAATTTTCAGACTGGAATCTGCCTGTGCCGGTGCTCAAGAGGATAACACTTCAGCCCCTGAGTTTGTAAGCAAAGGTCCGGGAATGTATATTGAATCCATTCCGGCGTTTGGGGTCTCTATCAGTATTAAATTGTCCCAAGTTAGAATTCCGGGTTCTTTCAGGTCCATTGCTATCAATAACAAAGCCCTTAAGCTCAGATCGAAGTTTTCTTGCATAAAATATGCTGCATTGTCAGGGTCGAAAAGAATTAATGTAGAAATATTGGGAAAAGTTATTAAAAAATTAAGGTCTATCAGTGATGATCTGGCAATCTGGAATGCCAGATCATCTCATTTTTTTGAGGCTGATCCTTCATTTTGTTTCAGTATCCTCTTAATACATGCAACGAGTTTGTCCTTTTTAACAGGCTTTATGAAATACTCGGCAGCACTCCGTGTAATGCCGGTATGTCCTTCATCCAGCATGGATATAATGATCACAGGTATGTCTTTTGTTCGTTCATCATCTTTCAGGTGGCTCAGGACTTCCCATCCATCCATGCCAGGCATCATTATATCCAGGGTTATCAAAAACGGTTTTATCTTCCTTGCCAGTTCCAGTGCGTCTTTTCCATTGCTTGTACATGCCACCCTGTAACCTTCAAATGTCAAAGTGGCTTCAAGCAATTCCCTGGATTTCTCATCATCTTCAACAACGAGAATAAGTTTTTCGTCACCCTTGATATCCTGAACTTCGATCAGCTCAGGTGGATTGTCAGAAAGTTCCGAAGCAATTTTTTCGTCTTGTGGCACACTTTCACTGCTTTCTTCATCGCTTCCTTCAATAAGAGGTAATTCAAAAACGAAATTCGTTCCATTCCCCTCTTCGCTTTCGACCCATATTGTTCCGTTATGCAGTTCAACAAACCTTCTGACAAGGGAAAGTCCAAGTCCTGTTCCTTCATACTGACGATTTGTCGCAGAATCGATCTGTGTGAATGGATGGAATAATTTCTCTTTATTCTCTCTGGAGATTCCAATCCCGGTATCTTTGACAGATATCCGGGCTACATTTCCATCTCTCTCCATCAAAACATCTACGTTACCGCCTTTCGGAGTGAACTTGATCGCATTACTGATAAGATTGTAAAGTATCTGTTTGAACCTGATCTTGTCAGCGGATATATTCGTGATATTCCCCTCGACGGAATAGTTCATCAGCAATCCTTTCTTATTAGCAAGCGGGGCTGTTAGTTGCTTTACTTCGTTTATCACTTCACTTGCAGGAAATACCTCAATATGAAGGTCCAGTTTGCCTGCCTCTATCTTGGAGAGATCAAGTACATTGTTGATAAGTGAAAGCAAATGTTTTCCGCTTGTGGATATATTGTTAAGATATCTCTTCTGCGGATCGGTCATTTCCCCGGCACTACCATCCAGCATCAGGTCAGAGAATCCGATGATGGAATTGAGGGGCGTTCTAAGTTCATGGCTCATAGTTGCAAGGAAATCACTCTTTGCCCTGTTTGCAGACTCTGCAACTATTTTAGCTTGCATCAGATCTCTTTCAGCCTCTTTTATCTTGCTCAGGTCCACAAAACTCTCTATAAGGTACTTCCTGTCTGACAGAACTACAGTTGCTACGGATTTGAGGATCGGTATCTTTTCTCCCTTTGCATTGATCAATTGACGTTCAGATCTGTTTACTGTTTTCCCCTGATCGCTTATCGGGCATTTCCCTTTTTCTGCCGGACAGACAAATTGATGGCAGATGTTGCCAATTATTTCATCATGGGGCAGGCCAATTATTTCTTCGGCTACTGGATTTGCGTCGACGATGATATGTGTCTCCTCATCAACGACAATAACCCCACTGATTATATTCTCGATAACGGATTCCATTCTCTGCCTGGTTATAAGCTCAGATTGTTGTATTTTGTTCTCTTTCTCTTCCAGTGTCTTTAGCATATAGTTGATATTCTCTGAGAGATTGTAGAGTTCATCATTGCCATCCATCTTAACGCGTGAGGACAACGATCCGTTCTCAGTGATCGCCGTCAGATTGCGGTTGAGAACAGACATGCGCGAAAGTACATATTTTTCAAGTGAGAACATAAGGACCAGGCCGTACACGATACCAAGGAAGACAATTGCATATATCAGATATGTGATAGCAGACTGTCCCTGTTGATGAATATCCCTTGTCATCTCTACTTCAAGCAAGAATAAAGGATTCCCATTGATATCATTCAGCAATGTAGTCCCAACAACTGCATTCTCATTCAAATATTCGACATTCAATGATCCACTGTCCTGCGAAGGTGCAGACTGCTCCAAATCCTGTATTTTTTCCGGACCAGTTGCTTTAAAATCAAGAGCCAGTTTAGTTGTTTCCTCTAATTTGCCTATTAAAGCCTGATCCACATATCTCCCAACAACAAGGGTTCCGACAATTGTTTCGTAGTCTATGCTATGTGTTATAGGGTTGGATGCTATGAGCATTGGCCCCTCGGGAGTGTTGATGATACCTTTTACATAGACTGGATTTGAAGGTCCGGAAAACAATATATTATTGGATCCAAGATAATCAAGCACTGCCGATGACACATTTTCTTCTTCCTGAGCATCAAGGTCTGCCCCCACAGCGCTGTACAGTTGGCCATCAGCGTCATAATATAGCATCATGTCGACCTGCAGGTTTGTCATGGAGTATACGTCAAGGTTGTTCTCCACGTAGTATTCATCCTCACCAAGCAAAAAATAATACGAATCGTCCCAGTGTCCCCAATCATTTGCAAGGATCACGAGGTTCTCTGTACGCGAATCAATTGCGGCACTTACCCTTTCAACATTCTTTGAGATCTCCTTTTCTTCAAGTTCGTTGAAGCTGTTATCTATTATCTGTCCGGTGGTTATTGTTAACAGCAGGAGCAGGCAGAAGAATGTAATTCCAAGGATCGTCAGTGTCTTTGTGCGTATTTTCATATGGCACACCTACGTGGTTCTAAAATAAGTTCATTTTATCTTTCAATGCTAAGTTCCATCAAAAGCTCGTGTGGGATATATGACACCAGATGTGGGGGACTAAGTGAAGATTTCTACACCAATGATTTTGTTTTCTGTTTCTAGTGCTCATTTCATGTGCTTTCGTCCCGATACTTACTAATATCAGTTATATATGCCGAGTATATATATATTTATTCAAAGTTTTTACAGGTGCCTTTCAAAAACTAGCAAAAATACTTAACTCCTGCGTACACATTAATCTATAAATGGCAGGCAATGACAGAATATTTCTTACAGTAGCCTGTTACAGGTTGAGGAGAGTTGCATGTTAAGACAGCGTTTCATTCTGGATACCACCGCATTGACCGACCTGCATGCCAGAGAGAAAATGGGCATTGAAAGCATGTGTGATGGAATGCGCAAGATCCTTGAGCTGATAGCCTCCGCGCGGCTGCAGTTGGGGATCAGTTGTTATGTTCCTTTCCCTTCAGTGTACAATGAGCTGCGGGAATTTGCACAGAACAATGTATGTGACCAGGATGTTATTGCAAAGATAGACACCTGGCTTGTGAAAAAAGCTCCTGACAGGTATAATGTACAGATTCCTTCCAAGGTCTTCCATGAGTATGTTTCCTATATGAGGGAGCGTATCAATAAGGGAATGACCATCGCAGAAGAGACAATATGGGATTCTTCCACTGATTGCCTGTTCATAACTACCAAGGCTGATGACAAGAAGGATATCAATGCGGATATTGAAAGAAGGGTCATTGGTGGGTATATCGGCAAATTCAGGAACAAGTACCGTTCAGCCATGCGCTATGGGATACTTGACAGCGCTCCTGATATTGATGTGCTCATACTTGCAAAGGAACTGGATGCTGCGGTAGTTGCAAGTGATTTTGGTATACAGAAATGGGCTGAAGAACTTGGGGTACGTTTCGTTCCTGCGAGTACTTTCCCCATGATACTTCAGGAATATCTGGAACATGCATCTGAAGCAAACATCCTTTCTACAGAGGACACGGAAGTTTAAACATTCTTAAGTCATAATAGCATATTACTATATCAAACAAAGAAGGCACATGGGTATATGGGGGTATATCTTTGAGAAATATAACAGTAGAAGAATTCAGGGCATCCTGTGCAGCAGCACAGACGCTTGAGATCGTTGAAAGAAAAGGAATGGGACATCCTGACACTATTTGCGATGCAGTGATGGACAGTATATCAGTAAGGCTTTGTGAAGAATATCTTCAGGAGTTCGGTGCCATATTGCATCATAACATCGACAAATGCCTGCTTGTGGCAGGTGAGGTGACCGGTATCTTCGGCGGGGGGATGGTCACACAGCCTATGCGTATGGTTATCGGTGACCGTGCCACATTCTCGGCAGAAGGAAAGGACATTGACGTATGTAGCATGGCCATCGATACTGCAACCAGATGGTTCGATGAGAACCTGCGTTTCGTTGAGCCAGAATTCGTGGATTACCAGGTGGAACTGAAACCGGGTTCTGCCGAGCTGACTGACATATTCAGGAGGGAAGGAGAGATCCTGGGTGCCAATGATACATCTGCTGCAGTGGGATACGCCCCATTGTCTTTCACTGAGAGAATGGTACTGGATACTGAAAATTACCTGAATTCCCCGGCTTTCAAGGAGCAATATCCTGAATCCGGTGAGGATGTAAAGGTCATGGGTGTAAGGAAGGGCAGTGACCTCGACATGACAGTGGCCATGCCGATAGTTGACCGTTTCCTGGAATCTGAGGAACATTATTTCCGCGTGAAGAACGATATAATGGATGCGATCGAGAATTTCTTTTCAGATTATGTAGAGCAGAAAGGGGTTTCGATGGACACGACATTCTCCTTCAACAACCTTGACATGCCAGGGCGTGGGATGGGTGGTATATATACAACTGTGACCGGTACATCGGCCGAAGATGCAGACTGCGGGCAGGTGGGTCGTGGAAACAGGGTCAATGGAATAATCCCGCTGAACCGTCCCGTAAGCAGTGAGGCTGCTGCCGGGAAGAATCCGGTGAGTCATGTGGGAAAGATATACAACGCTCTATCGCACCGCATAGCTGACAGGATATATACAAACGTGCCTGATGTGGAGGAAGCATATGTATGGCTCCTTAGCGACATCGGTGTTCCCATCGATCAGCCTAAGGTGGCTGCAGCACAGATACTGATGAAAAAGGGTACTGTGGAGTCCGTAAAGGATGAGGTCACTGAAGAGATCGACAGTGAGCTGGAGAACATCACAGAATTCACTATGGAACTTGCCAGAGGTATGATATCTCTCTACTGATCAGGCACCTGCAATGAACGATATCAGGGCAAAGACCATTGCAAACTTGAACATACGGGACGACTTTCCCGGATCATCTTTTCCCAGGATCTCATAGAGTGCGATAGCAAACAGCAGGTCTGCAACAGCTACAATAAGTAGATATCTGATGCTCATCAGGGATTGAAAATAGGGCAGAGGACTTGCCAGTACGGCAATTAATCCTATCAGGGAAGCAAGGTAAGCAGCCCTTTTCGGTCCGATGACTATGGGGAGTGTACGTGCTCCGTCCTTCATGTCGCCTTCTATATCCTCGATATCTTTAACGATCTCCCTGGCAACAGTTGCCAGTGTGGCAAGCAGGAAGAGCACGAATACGCTTTGAAGTCCGCCACTCTCGAAGAATACAGCTCCTCCGAAAAGGAATGCGGATCCTGTAAGGTATCCCACGGCCAGGTTCCCGAGAAATGCTGTGCGTTTGAGCGTCCTTGCGTAGTATATCAGGAGCAGGGAATTGGCAAGTGCAATAATGCCACATACGGGATTGATCAAGAATGCAAAAAGCGTTCCGAATGCAAACAGTGCAAGTGAAAAATAAAGGGCATTGGACATGCTGATCTTGCCGGAAGGTATCGGTCTCCCTGGTTTGTTGACCCGGTCGATATCCACATCGAAATAGTCATTGATGGCATTCCCTGCGCCGGTAACAAGGAATACTGTCAGGAATACCAGCAGTGATTCGTACAGGGGAACAGGAATACTTCCGGGACTGTTGGATATCAGGATGTTGTAGGCAATGAACACGCCGATGGTTGCGGCTATTGCAGCCATTGCGCAGTTTCCGGACCGTATCAACTTAAGGTGTGCATTCATGATTTCTACGGGCCTACCTGCTTCTTTTTACCGCAAGCATCCTGTCAAGTGCAAGTTTTGCTTTCACCCTCACATCCTCTGGGACTGTGATGACATGTTGCGTCTTCTCAATTGAAAGCAGCAGGGCATCAAGGTCAATGGCCTTCATCTCTGGGCAGACTGCGAACTCCGATGCATAGTGGAATATCTTATCAGGATTGTCTTTCTTCAGCCTGTGAAGTATGCCTTTCTCTGTGGCAATGATGAATTCCTTGTTTATGGACTTCCTGGCGTAGTTCAGCATTCCAGTGGTGCTGAACACCCTGTCGGATATCTCGATGACATCCCTGCGGCACTCGGGGTGTGCAAGAACTTCAGCATCAGGGTGTGCTTGCTTAGCATATATGATATCGCTGACAAGTATCTGGTTGTGGGTCGGGCAATATCCTTCCCAGGGAATTATCTTTTTCGTGCTGTTCCGAGCCACATAGTCGGCAAGGTTCTTGTCCGGTACGAAAAGTACCTCTTCCTCTTCAAGTGAGTTGACAACTTCAACGGCATTTGCCGAAGTGCAGCAAATATCACTCTCGGCTTTTACCTCTGCAGTGGAGTTCACGTAACAGACAACAGCTGCATCAGGGTATTTTTTCTTCTCAGTCCGCAATGCCTCCGCAGTCACCATGGATGCCATGGGGCAGCCTGCATGGATCTCGGGTAGCAGCACGGTCTTTTCAGGGCTCAGTATGGCTGCGCTCTCTGCCATGAAATGAACCCCGCAGAACACTATGACATCCGCATCCTGTTGTACAGCCTGCTGGCTGAGTCCGAGGGAATCGCCGGTAAAATCAGCTATGTCCTGTATTTCGCCTCTTTCATAGTTGTGAGCCAGGATCACGGCGTTTTTCCTGGTCCTGAGCTCTTTGATCTTATCAATAGTAATATGTATGTCCTGCATCAGATCACCATAAACAATCTATTCCGAAAGCAGCTTGTATTGTCTCGTTTGATGTCCGCTGTGTCTGCCGAACGATCGAACACCCTGTTATTTTAAGTTCCTATCTGGAATGGATTCGATATCTTCCTGAGAGTTGCAATTGCAGACAGTTGTGCGAGGTAGCTGCTTCTGGGATTTCTGGGAGAGGGTATGTTCTCGACCCTTGTGGTGAATTCTCCAAAGGCACCTTCCACTGTTATTTCATGAATGTTCCGCGTCAGCGCCGGGTTTGCAACTATCCTTACCTTTGTCTTCTCAAAACCGAGACCTGCAAGGCTTAGGGTTGCTGCTACGTTCACGTTGGCCGGGAAAGCCCGGACAGCTTCACTTGCGGGTCCTTCGAACAGCACGGTCTTGCTGGTGATCTTGTCAAGTTCTATCTTGTTCCTGATAACAAAGGGTGCACCAGCGAGTCCTCTCGGAGGTTTTTGTGTTGTAAGTGTCACAGAATATATCTTTTCAACAGATGCCGACTTGAGTCCGTCAAGACCTACAATGGCTCCCGATGGCAGATAGACCTTGCAGTTATTATCTCTTGCCAGGTTCTCTATTGTCTGACGCAGTTTTTCGTCTGCGAAGGCACCTACACTCATAATCATAACATCGCAATGTGCGAGAAGGGCAGCGGGTATCACTTCATAGACCGCTTCCTGTGAGGCGCACTCCACAAGGAGGTCTATCTTTTTGGTCATGTCCATTATTTCCAATGTCTCAGGTGTACAGCTCTTCAGTGAGCTTTTCAGCTTCTCGGCATCTTCTACATGCCTGTCGTAGATAGCAACAAGTTCTGCCTTGATAGTCCCGTCATCTATGGCCTTGCATATGCCTGCTCCAATGGTTCCGCAGCCAATTACTCCTATCCTAAGCATTCTGTTCTCCCGGAATTGAACGATCGATTGTCATTTTCATTACTGCTTATATTGATTGGTTAAGTAGGTTTTCCTTAATACACTAAAAGCATATAAATCTCTTGAAGGTAATTACTGCGCGGTGAAAGGATGCTGACATCTGAAATCGAACATTATCTTCAGGAGGATCTCGGATACAACGATGTCTCCTGTACTCTGGTTCCCGACAGGGAAGTTCATGCTGTCATTTTCACGAAAGAGGACTGCACCCTTGCAGGGCTTGATGTTGCAAAGTCCTTTTTCAATTATCTTGGAATATATGCCAAAAATGAACACCTGCAAGGAGATTCTGTCAGAAAAGGAGATGTGATCTTTTCTCTCCAGGGCAGTTCCGTCTCCATACTCCGGGCTGAACGTGTGGTGCTGAATTTCCTGGGTCACCTGTGTGGCATTGCAACACTTACCCGAAGATGTGTGAACATCGTCAGGAACTTTTCGGATGCAAAGGTCGCATGTACAAGGAAGACAACTCCCGGACTGCGTGAACATGAAAAGATGGCAGTCATTGCAGGAGGTGGTGACCCTCACCGTTTTAACCTATCAGATGCCGTCATGATAAAAGACAACCACGTTAAGATGATGGGTATTGAATCTGCGATCGTATCAGCAAGAAAAAAGGCAAGTTTTACCCAGAAGATAGAAGTTGAGGTCGAATCCACCGAAGACGCATTGCTGGCTGCAAGACTTGGTGCAGACATCATCATGCTTGACAACATGGATCCTGCCACTGTAATTGATACAATGGCTGCTTTCAGGAAGGCAGATGTTCATGAACATGTGATAATTGAGGTTTCCGGAGGCATAGGTCTTGAGAACCTTGAAGAATATGCCAGGACCGGTGTTCACGTTATATCCATGGGTTCCATCATCCATCAGTCTCGCTGGGTGGACATAAGCCTTGAATTCCTTTCTTAAAACAGGGGCAATATGTGGTAAATGTTAATGTTCTCATAATCATAAGGTTTATATTAAACTCCACATATTTATCACACTATGCAAATCACGGTCAGAAATATTCTATTAACCTGAGGGAATATGGTTCATTTTAGGAAAACATTCATGCTTGCATCACTGCTTCTGTTTTTTATATTAGTATCTGCAGGTGGTGCCTCCGGTAAAGTACTGTACAATGATACGATTACAGAGGGTGACGGTTACCAGATAAACAATTACGTTATCGATGTGGCCGAAGTATTCTATAACCAGGATTCTGCGATCATCCAGATTTATGAAGGAGATGCCAAGGATCCCAAGTACGATAAACTGATAACGGTGGATAGTTCGTACGAGTTCGAGGTGGAAGGTGAGGACGTAAAGATAACTGTCCTCTCCGTATACTCGGGAGTTATACCCAAGGCAAAATTATTGATCACCGTCACAGATGATGATTTCATTAATAGCAAGACACTTGGTGTCGTTGATGGAGGCCACGGCGAAGCAGAGTTTTCCGGAACGCCTGAACTTGAGATCACCAAGACGGTCGAGCCAGCAAGTATAGCTGCAGGTGAGACTATAACTGTTAAGGTTTCTGTGAAGAACACCGGTGATGATAAAGCGACAAAGGTCATTCTTTCCGACAATATCCCTGCGAAGTTCATCCTGGACCAAACATTCATATCCCCCTCTGGCCAGATGTCACTGGAAGAGGGCGAAACCCGGCTTGTCTATACATATGTATTGAAATCAACTGAAGCCGGTACATTTACCTTTGAACCAACTACTGCGATCTACTCTAATAATATAGGGGAGGATATGCCTCAGGCTTCTTCAAACAAGCCCACGGTTACAGTCACCGGCTCATCCGCGACAAAGAATGCCAGTCTTGATGTCACAATGGAACTTGACAGGTATACCATTGACAGGAACAAGGATCTTCAGGGTATTGTAAGGATCAGGAATACCGGAAATGCTCCAGCAAGTGCGGTCACGATCGGAATAATCGTTCCCGATGGTCTTAAGTATGCAAATGGTGATTCGAACATAGGGATTATTTCGGGTGTTCCCACGATATATCTTGAGTCCTTTGGTGTGCAACAGGAAAAAGAGATCCGTTTCAATCTAAAGGCCGCTGAAGAAGGAACCTACACACTCTCAGCAGAAAACTCTTATCTGTATAACAATGGAGTGGATTCGGATATGCAGGAGGTCAGTTCCTCTCTTGTGACAAATACTATTTACGTCACAAAAGGGAAATACGACTACCTTTTCGAACAGCCGATCCATATTTACTTGATCCCTTTGCTCATAATCGGGGGCATAGCGTTTTGGGTATACCACAGGCATAAACAATATAAGTTCTGATAGGTCCTGTAACAGCAAAAGAATAGGTTTATATTGTATAATATTTATGATATTTAAATTAGACTAGGAGGACTCAGTTGCTCAATATACTCATCGTTGGAAACGGGCAGTGCGGGAACCGTATACTTGATGCCATCAACAGGGAGGCTTTTGGTAATAAGGGAAGGTTTGCCAAGTTCTACTCCCAACAAAAATACAAAAGCAATGTCCAGACCATTGCCATAAACACTGCTATAAACGACCTCAAGGAACTGAAATTCACAAAGGCGAAGGACAGGATCCATATCCCTCACCTGCATGGCGTAGGGGCCAACAGAAATGTAGGCAAGCATGTCTTTGAGGATAACAAGGCCCACATCATGAAGCAAATAGAGGAAAGGGGTCATTTTGATGTTGCCTTCGTACTGACTTCCGCATCAGGAGGTACCGGTTCATCCTTTACCCCTATGCTTGTGAAGGAGCTCAAACAGAAGTTCGATTTCCCTGTTTATGCCCTGGTAGTCCTGCCCTTCAGGGAAGAAGGGACTCTTTACCTGCAGAATGCCGCTTTCTGTCTGAGGGATATACGTGAGAGCGGTTCGGATGGTATCATCCTTGCTGACAACCAGTTCCTCAAACAGATGGGGGGGAATGTCGAATCTGCCTACAATGGCATTAATGACATGATCGCAAGGCGTCTTCTGTTCCTGCTGGATGCCCTTGACAGTGAAATGATGATGGTCACTGACCTTGGTGACTTCAAGACTGTCATGAGTGGCGGTGCAGGACTGGCAACAATCGGTTTCTTTGAAGCTGATTCAGAAATGCCTATCAGAAGTGCCATTCGACAGGCTCTGTCTCCTGCCGGTCTGCTGTTCTCAACAGACGTGTACGAGGAAGCAAGCAGGTCCATGGTAATCATCAAAGGTGACAGGAAATACCTGAGCATCGATGATATCTCATCAGAAGTTGAAAAATTATCCAGCTCTGTCGGCCATGTTTTCAAGGGTATTATCATACGGAACGAAGAGCTTCCCCAGGTGCTCACTGTGCTTACGCTCGAATCGGCATCTGAACTCGAGAACCTTTATTCCATAGCTGTGGACGCTATAAACTATGAAAGACAGAAAAAGGAACGTGTAGCCAACGATAAGGAAGTTGACCGTGCATTCTCACAGATAGATGGCATGGATCCTTCTTACTGATCTTTTTTTCTTTTTTGTTATAGCTGCTGTTCTTTTTCTTGATTGCAAAGAGTTAGCGATCGGACTGATCTGCCAGATTCTGATGTTTTTGGGCGATTTCAAGCAACGCAACAAAAAAGCGACTTTTCAGTTTTTCTATGTACAGTGCTTCGTCATAATCAATCCGGACGCTGTCAGTGTTTTTACTTCTTTCCGGCTCCACCTGCACAGCGTATGAGTTGACATGTCTTTCCCAGAACCAGTCAGCACTCCCGAATTGAATGAATCCGCCATCCATTTTCGTAAGATCCCGCAGATCCCGAAACAATTGCTTTCCGTTATCATTATCCTGAATACATAATGCCATATATGCGATGCGATAACGAACTTTGCCAGGTTCCCCGGAATACTTGCTCAGTGGTTTGACATTATGCGGATTTGTCTCTTTATCGTGAACGAAATGTCCGTAGCAACCCTGAAGAGTGAAACAGTGGGGAATTTTTGCGAACTCCTTCAGTAATTCGATAATCGGCGGATCAACCGAGCCTTTTTCGAGTTCTTCTTTTAACTGTGATAATGCCTTTTGACGTTTTGTTTCATACTTTTTGTCGGAGACAAAAGGTCTTGCATCCGTGAAAGATTCCATGCAAAGGATTTTAAAAGTGACGTATTTAATGGTTTCCCACTTATTTTAATAAATGAAAAATATGGGAGTAATATCAACAACCTGGAAAAACTCTTGTGAACCATGAGTTCACAGATAATTTTATTATCCGGAAATTCCCGTGAATAACATCATATCCAAAAAAATCACATACATTGAAATAGTGTAAATTCAAATCTAGTGTTACAAATTCTCTGTGTTTATCATGAACGGCGAATCAAATATCATTGAGATAAGGGACCTTTCGAAGGTCTATTCGGACGGTGTGGAAGTACGTGCACTGGATGGCATAGACCTTGATATAAAAAGGGGTGAGTTCCTGTCGATCATAGGACCTTCTGGCTCCGGGAAAAGCACTCTTTTGCATATGATAGGCATACTTGACACACCAACGACTGGCAAGATCACAATAGATGGTCGTGTTATTACGGAAATGTCGGAAAAGGAACGTTCCAGGGCGCGCAACGAGATACTGGGTTTTGTTTTCCAGTATCATCATCTTTTGCCTGACTTTTCCGCACTGGAGAATGTAATGATGCCCCTTTTGATCTCAGGGAAGAACAAAAAGGATGCACAGAAGGTAGCATCGGGTCTTCTCGATGATGTAGGTCTTGGTGACAGAATAGACCACCGTCCCAATCAGCTATCCGGAGGACAGGCGCAGAGAGTTGCCGTTGCCAGGGCGCTTGCAAACAATCCGGGTATTGTTATAGGTGATGAACCCACCGGTAACCTGGATACGAAATCAAGTGATATGATATATGAGTTGCTCAGAAAACTCAACCGCGATAAAGGCCAGACCTTCATACTCGTAACCCATGATGAAAAAATGGCCAGGAAAACAGACCGCATAATCAGACTTGTGGACGGCAAGATATTCGAAGATAATAATTACGACCGATGGTGAATCCATGGAATATGCAAAAGGATCGATAGGAAGAATCTTTACTGTGAGGATGGATCACGGGGATGACCTGCTTTACGAACTGGAGAACCTCGCACAGAAAGAAGATATAAAGTCTGCATTGTTCGTGTTGCTTGGAGCTGTCAGAGAAGTTAATCTCGTTGTCGGCCCGAAGGAGAGCAAGGTGCCCCCGGAGACCAAATGGGTAAATCTGAATGAGGTACACGAGATAATAGGTGTCGGTGATATCTTTTTAGAAGAGGATAAGCCAAAGATACACCTTCACTCCGCAGCAGGCAGGGGCATGGCTCCTGTAGTAGGCTGTCTGCGAGGTAAAAGTGAGATATTCATGGTGGTCGAGGTCTTCATTATGGAAATTACAGGAATTTCCGCCAGCAGATCGTTTGATGAAACCAGGGGTTTTGCACCGATAACTTTTGGAAGTATCTAGTTGCTCAACTGCCAGAACTTAACTCCTTCAGTTGTTCCAGTGCTTCCTCTATCTCTCTGTTCTTTTTAAGAACTTCAGTTTCAAAGATCTCAACTATGTGGTCAAAAGGCACTACGAGTTTGTAATATTTCAGTGGCCTGCCTTTATCACTGTTCTTTTTCTCATTACGCTCCTCGATCCATTTCCTGTCCCTGAGCGGACGCATAGCAATACTGACTTCCGGCTGCCTGAGTCCCGATGCTCTTTCAATGTCCTGGGATGTCAATTCCTCTCCGCAGACCAGGCAGGCTATACATATGGATTCTGTTCTGGGTACATGCAGTCCCTGTAGTAATTCTACAATTTCGTATCCTTTGCCGTCTAAAAGATTAAATCCCACAGTTTTCATTTAGTTACTATAATACTTTTGAGTTTATATAATTTGTGTGAATATAAATGGCATATGTTATCCATGTACCCTCTTCCGTTGTGAACGGTAACAATATATACAGTAATTGCAAAGTAGGTGTATAAATGAAAGGTGGATAAGGATGGCGTATATCAGCGAAGATACTAAATATAAAATTCAAAAGATTCGTGCAAGAGAGATTTTGGATTCAAGAGGTAATCCGACAGTAGAAGTGGATATTTATACACCAGGTGGCTTTGGCAGAGCAAGCGTCCCTTCCGGTGCATCCACAGGAAGCAATGAAGCTCTTGAGTTGCGCGACAAGGAAGACCGTTACGGTGGAAAGGGCGTACTTGATGCAGTTGATAACGTAACCACGACCATCGAGAGCGAATTGCTGGGCATGGATGTCAGGAACCAGCGTGAGATCGATGGCCTGATGCTTGCCCTTGACGGCACGGACAACAAGATGGAACTTGGTGCCAATGCAATCCTTGGAGTCTCGATGGCAGTTGCAAAAGCTGCAGCTGATTCCCTTAATGTGCCGCTGTACAGGTATCTCGGTGGTGTTAACTCTTATACACTCCCTGTTCCGACGATGAATGTGCTCAACGGTGGTAAACATGCAGGTAACGACCTGTCCATCCAGGAGTTTATGATACAGCCAAAGGGTGCTGATTCATTTGCCGAGGCCCTGCGTATGGGTACTGAGACCTATCATGCACTTGCCAAGGTACTGGAATCCAAGTACGGTGCATCGGCTACGAATGTGGGCTATGAAGGCGGCTATGCCCCTCCACTTGAAATGACGCATGACGCCCTTGATTCTCTCATCAAGGCAATTGAAGAGGCAGGATATACGGAATCCGAGATAAGTCTTGGTCTTGATGCTGCAGCATCGGAGTTCTTTGACGGCCAGAACTATTCCATAGACGGAAAAATGCTTCAACCGGCTGAACTTGTTGATTATTACCTCGACCTCATTGAGACATACCCTATAGTGCTCATTGAAGACCCGTTCCATGAGGAATCCTTCGAGGACTTCGCAGCCCTCACAGCAGAGGCATGGGATACCATCATCGTCGGTGATGACCTTTTCGTGACCAATGTTGCACGCCTTGCAAAAGGCATAGAGATGTGTGCGGGCAATGCTCTTCTGCTCAAGGTCAACCAGATAGGCTCCATCTCCGAAGCCCTGGATGCAGCACACATGGCAACGCGTAACGGTTACAGTGTGGTTGTCAGCCATCGCTCTGCAGAAACAGAAGACACGACCATCGCTGATATATCCGTAGCCATTGCTGCCGATCTGATCAAGACCGGAGCACCGGCAAGAAGTGAAAGAACTGCAAAGTACAACCAGCTTCTCAGGATCGAGGAAGATCTCGGAGAAGTTGCGCGTTATATGCAGCTCTGATCTTTTTTTAGTTTTTATTTTTATTTTTGTTCCAGAAGCGGAACAGTCAGGCTACCCTGTGGCAGTATCACTGCATAGGGTTCCTTTCCCTGATTCTTTATTTTTGCAACTGCCTTATCAAAGGTATCCTGTATATCCTTGCATGGTTGCAGTTTAGCCATTCTCAGGATGTCGTCATCAAGGTCCGAAACCGCCCACATTTCAGCATAGATGCCTATCTGTGCCATCTTGGCAGCTTTGTGATAACCCAGTTTGTAGCCTTCCTCGATCCTGTCCATCACATCCTCACATGTGTTTGCAGAACATAACAGGTTCAGGAAGGTATCATCGCCCACGCCGTCCCTGCATTTGGATACAAGGATGATGACTCCTCCATCTTCCAGTGCCAGCTTGCCGTTCTCAAGCGCTTTTTGGGACTGGTACAGGTCTATGTCCATGGGATAAGGGGCTGCTGTAAGGACGATATTGCCTTTTCTCTTGCACCTGGCACCGAATACTTCGTTAGCTTTCTCAACTGCTATCTCAAATGACTTGAAAAGGTCGCCTGCGATCATGGCATACAGTCCATGGTCAGCTGTCAGGACGGTCTGTATGGAGAAAACTTTCAGGTCTTTCAGCACCTTCATGGCATCATCCATGTCCTCCGCAACCGGGTTATCCTTGATGGCCAGAGGCTGTGCAGCATCAGAGAGTGCATGCTTGTGGTTCATCTCGATTGTCTTATATGATGCCACTCCCGGCAGGAATGCCTTTCTTCCACCGGTATAGCCTGCAAAATAGTGAGGTTCCACACTTCCAATGACGATGATGTTCTTATATTCGTTCACCATCTTATTGAGATACATCTCTGTTCCGTTGTTTGAGATGCCAAGATATTCCATATCCTTGTCCCTGCGGGCATCATGTACGAATATCCTGTCCCTGAACTCATCATAAACTTCCCCGAAGATGTATCGGAATTCTTCCTCGGTAGGTCCCCTGTGTGCACCTGTAGCTATCAGGAATCTCACATCTTTATGGTTTCTCAGGATGTCCCTTATCTCCAGAAGAACTCTCGCTGTGGGTGTTGGCCTGGTGGCGTCATTGACAAGTATTAGTATCCTGTCACTCTTAAGTATGAATTCCTTCAGGGATTCCACCTCTACAGGATTTTCCAGGGCGTGGGAGATTACTTCGGATTCAGGTTCAGTTTTGACCTCGTTAGGTTTGATGACCTCGTGAGGTATTTCTATATTCAGGTCGACGTACTCTTTTTCATAGGGTATTTTTACTTTGATAAGGATCACTCCTGCTAAGGAAGAACAGTTTCCGTTATAATGAACTCCATTAGTATTCAAGAGGTAAGATGCTCCATTGATGTTGGACGAAACATTGATTGGGTATTCGTCTTCTGATTTTAATTTCCTTAAATGGAAGGTTTATTTATATCATTTTTGTCCATATACATGAAAACGTAAACCGGACATGCAAAAAATGGTGATCCTATGATAGAACCTACACAACTGGTATATTTCGTTGCCGCATCCGTTGCCCTTACCCTGTTACCGGGCCCGGATATTATTTTTGTACTTACCCAGAGCATATCCCGGGGAAAGATGGCCGGTATTGCAACGGCATCAGGTCTGTGCACCGGGCTGCTGTTCCATACCACCGCTGCAGCACTGGGTGTCTCTGCCATTCTTTACAGGTCAGCCCTGGCTTTCAGTATTCTGAAATATGCGGGTGCTGTGTATTTGCTCTATCTTGCCTTCAGGGCCCTGAAGGAAGGTGAAGAACTTATATCTTCCAATGCTCCAGAGGAGCGCAACCTCTCGCTTCTTTACAGGCGTGGCATATTCATGAACCTGTTGAATCCAAAAGTTTCCCTTTTCTTCCTTGCATTCCTGCCTCAGTTCGTGAACCTGGAAGCGGAAAGTGTCTCTTCGCAGATGCTATTTCTGGGAATTGTTTTTCTTATACAGGCACTGGCAGTATTCTTCCTTATATCAGTATTTGCAGGATATATCGGTATCAGGATAATGGAGAGGCCGGGGATTGGCAGGTATGTCAATCGTGCAAAGGCAGGCATATTCTCTGTTATCGGACTGGAGCTCGCCCTTTCGAGCAGTTGATGTTCTTGCTTTACTTTCCGTACATACAAAACATATTATAAGTATACATACCAACTATCAGTAACAAACCCCGGAACAGATAGATGTACGAACTTCAGATCGCCCTAAGACACATCAGTGCACGTAAAAGACTCACATTCTTTGCCGTTTTTGCGGTAGCTCTGGCTATAGGTGTCATTGTTGTCATGATGTCCCTGATGACCGGATTTACGGATGAGCTGATAGCCACTACTGTGGAGAATTCGCCTCATATCGTGATAACTCCCCAGGAAGATGATCAGGAATTCATTCATTTTTCCGATTATTATTCTGAACAGATCCGAAACACAGAAGATGTCATAGCGGTATCTACCGTTTTTTCAGGACAGGCTGCGTTGCAGTATAAAGACAATGCCGAAGGTGTGGATCTCCTGGGCATAGATCCTGCGACTGAGAATGCTGTAGTGAACATTGAAGATGATCTCGTTTCCGGTGACTTGTTCGAAATCTCACGAACGAATAATGGAATTGTGATCGGTGACAATCTTGCAGAAGATCTTGATGTCGTTGTAGGGGACAGCGTGGACGCAGTCATCCCGACAACCGAGCCCAGGTCTTTCCGGGTGGTGGGAATATTTGACAGTGGCACACCTGCTGACGAAAGTATTGCTTATGCACGTTTTGATACTGTTCAGGACTTTTTTGGCGAAAGCGGGGTTGCCAGCAGCATGAATGTAAGGGTGCGGGACCCTTACCAGGCAGACAATATTGCACAGTCCCTGGAATCCGATACAGGTCTCGATGCGGTGAGCTGGATCGAGGCTAACAGCCAGATACTCGAATTACTCAACACCCAGGTGGCGATCGTATGGGTGTTTTACGCACTGATCTATGCAATCGCAGGTTTCGGGGTTGCGAACACCCTTATTACCGTTGTAATGGACAAGAAAAAGGAGATAGGTATGCTGATGGCCATGGGGACATCCAGGGGCCACATAACAAGGATCTTCCTGCTGGAATCATTGATCCTGGGAACCATGGGTGTTTTATTAGGGTGTGCTTTTGGATATGTGGGCACAGTTTTGCTTTTAGCTTACCCGATAGACATACCGAGTGAGACTTATTACGGCCTGACCACACTTCCTCTCAAGCTGGATCCGGTTAATTTTGTCTATGCGATCATCTTCTCTTTCCTGATCAACATAGTCGCAGCCGTCTATCCTGCAAGGCGTGCCGCCCGGCTGGATCCGGTTGAAGCCATTGAGAGTGAATGATAAATTCTTATTATTGCACTTGCTTTTTCTTCCGGGCATATTGTTCGTATAAAGGCGAAAGGTTTTTATCTCATAATGTCGTTTGTACAATTGCGAACGGGTTTTTCTAGTACCTCTCCACACAAACCAATGTCACCAACCTGTGCATTCAACCCTTCTTTCCCGTTCGCACCTCCTATACTATCTTTTTTGTATTAGATTTACCAATATTGCTTTCATGAGGATTGTGATAGAGACTCCGAAGTACAGTTTCCTTAAATACCGCAAGGTAGGATCACAATTCAAAACAGAGTTCATCTCTCCGATTCCCGCGCTTTTCAATTATGGCTTCGTTGATAAGAGCTTAAGCGAGGATGGAATGGAAAAGGACGTAGTGGTTATAGGTCCGCGTATGCGGCAGGGCACGGTTCTTGAAAGAGCGTATTTTGACGGTGTCGTGAGATTCGTCGACGACGGCATGCGGGATGACAAGCATATCGTCTACATTTCCGGTCACTTTCCCGTCGGCCTGTTCTCCTTCTATTTCCGTGTGTATGCACTGTTCAAGTTCTTCCTGTATCTGGTTTTCAAGGGGAAGGTGTCGAGGTGCAGGTTCGAGGGAATCGATTTCCCTGCATCATGCTCAATCTACGTCCTCGAATGATGCCGTAGTTGAATTCAGTCCAGTTTCACTTCGCGGATATCGCCGTCACAGGGTCAAAACTGGCTGCACGCTGGGCGGGGTAGATCCCTGCTATCAGGTTCAGCAGGAAAACGGCAGTTATTATGATGAGGACGTCCAGGGGTCTTATTATGACAGGTATGAACGAAATACCCTCTAATGTCCCTTCATATGCTCCCTGGGGAACTTCATAGTTGCCTATGGCAAGTGCGATAATGATACCTGCAACTGTGCCAAGTACAGCACCTGCAAGTCCTAACAGGCCGCTTTCCATCAGAAAGATCATTCTGATATTGGACCTGTTGGCGCCCATTGCCATGAGGATGCCTATCTCCCTTATCTTTCCCATCACTACCATGTTGAGCGTACTCACCACTCCGAAAGATGCGATCAGCAGGATAAAGCCCAATGTAACGTTATTGGATGTTCTCTCTATTGCCAGGGTCCTCAATATCTCGGGGTTGTTCTCGGTCCAGCCGCTTGCATCGTAACCTTCTGCCTGTATAATGGATGCCACCTGCTGGTCCTGATTGAAATCCTCCAGCCTCAGGGATATGCCGTTGATGACATTGCCCGTGTCAAAGAATCTCTGGGAGGTCTCAAGGGATGTATATGTCAGGCTTTCATCTGCCGGAGTTCCGGTGTCAAAGATCGCTATGACTTTCAGGGAAAGCGTATTTGCATTCGGGAAAGATACTTCCACCGAATCCCCTAACTCAAGTTCCAGCTCATCCGCAAGGTCGTCCCCTATCATGATAGTATTTGTGGAATAGGCAAGTTCTTCAAAGCTGCCCATGATCACATCCTGTTGAATGTGGGCAACCGCATCTTCTTCTGGGGGAACAACTCCCTTGAGCGCCGCGTTCTTAGTGTTATCCCTGAAATTGAAGGACGCTTCCCCCACAAGGTACGGGGATGATGCAACGACCCCATCGATGCCATTGATCTTGGTGATAATGTTCTGGTAAAGGTGGATATAATCGTCCCCTTCCTGGGGTGATACTACCACATGCGGCAGATTGGCTACGGTCTTGTCATACAGTTCCTGAGTGAAACCGACCATGAATGCCTGTGAGACCAGGAGGATCATGACGGCTATCCCGATAGCCGCAACTGAAAGTATCGTCTGGCGTTTTCGTGCTACTATATGGCGGATCGCGATGAACAGCTCGTAACGCATCCGTGCACCTACCACTTTTTCTTCAGCCGGATTAGGAAAATAGCTGCAACAAGGACTATGATGGAATGTATCCCCATGAATCCGGGACTCTGGTTAGTCGGACTTTCGGTTTCATTAGTAGTGTTTGTCACGTTGCGGGGAGCTTCGGCTTCAATAATGGTTTCCCTAACGTCCAGTATGTCCCCGTCGTTACCGATCACTTCGATGATAAGCTTGTATATGCCCTCGGGAAGTCTTTCTTCCCAGATGGCTTCCACGGTCTCATCATCCCCGCTAAGGAGTATCGGGGAATTCTGGATGACTGTCTCAACAATATCCTCACCGTCATCGTCATTCAGAACCGTGAATCTCACAGCACCTTTGAAGGGTACCTGTGACCTGCCGTCAATGGTTGCACTCGCACCGATCTCATCCTGATAGGTATCGCTTATAAAAACATCATCCTTTGCCGTGAATTCCTGCATAGTCGCAATAGTATCGGGTGGCGTGTACATTCTTATTTTCACTCGCCCTTTGTATTCCTTGCCATTTGTCAGCAATGTGTTCCACTGTTCACTCAGTTCAAGTGGCATTGTGTTCAGGGCAATCCTTTCCTGTTCGTCCATATATATCACGTCGGAGCCGTCCACAAGCATGTATGTTGCATCAACGAGAACAGGCTGTACCGGGGTTATCATCAGGCTGAAACCTTCTGAGTTGGCTATGAGGTCATCTATCTTTACCCTCGGAATGACCTGTCTGCCATGCACGAATGAGTAACTGTTTGTATACAGCAGGCAATCATCCTTCATTATGCGGACTTCTACCGTATATCTGCCATCATCTTTGCTGTCCGTGTCCCATTCGAAGACCTTGACAGTATTTGAGCCGGGAGCTACTCTTCTAATATTGAGTGTCTTCTCATCAAGCATATCACCTTCGTGTTCCAGTGATAGCTCAACTTCCATTCCTTCCATTCCGGTTGCTGAGTATACCGTCAGATCACCACTCTCGATGTCTGAATAGAAATCGGTAACACCTACTCCGGTATCCTCAGGACATTCCTGTGCAAGTGCGTTGCCGGTGAACACAAATATCAATAAGAAGCAGGTAAGTAAAACAAATGTGGATCGCATTTTCAGCAGTCTAAGCATTTTGAGGCTCCCGTGATTTAAATCAAATTTATTCAGTGATAGTATTTATATCAATGCATCTTCAGGGGGAGTACTTAGCGCAAATCATGCTAAATGATAAAGATCAGGTATCTATCCTACAATAAAGAGGAGAAATTGAAAAAGCAGGAAACCTCCAGAAAGTGAACCTGGAAGTAAATCCTTCTTATTCTCATTCATGCCTTAGAGCATCCAGTGGTTTCATCCGTGAAGCCTTCCATGCGGGATACATGCCGCCGAGCAGGCTTGTACCAATCCCGAAGAACACTCCTTCCATAATATATACAATGTTAGAGAACTTCAGCAGGTATGCAGCATCATCCATAATGAAAGAGATGACCATATAGCTGCCTCCAAGGGTCAATAAGCCGCCGATAAGGCTTGCTGCAACTCCCAGGAAGAGTGCTTCCAGCAGGAACATCTTGAGTATGTCTCTTCTGGATGCTCCCACTGCCTTCATCACTCCTATCTCCTTTGTGCGCTCCATGGTGGACATGAGCATAACGTTGAGTATGCTTACACCTGCCACCAGAAGGGATATCGAGCCGATGCCCATAAGGAAAAGGGATATCGCATCAAAGACACCATCGATACTTTCGGAGATCATATTGGTGGCAAAGATCATGATGAGATCATCTTTCTTATTGATCCTGTCTTCGATATCTTCCTGAACCCTATCAAGCTCATCGATGTCGTCGACAGTTATTATTGCAGAGCCATATCCTTCTTCTTCATCCGGGTAGAGTTTATCATACATTTCCGATGAAGTGAATATTCCGCTATCCGTATCAATGTCGAAGCCGAGTCCCCTTTCCTTCAGGATGCCTACTACCCTCAGCTTCGAATCGTCTATGACTATCTTGCTGCCCACGGTAATGTCCAGGTTCTCTGCTACGGTCGAACCGACCACGCAGTCCGTTGAGCCTGGTTTGAAGTACCTTCCTTCCTCCAGTTCTGCAAGGCTGGCAAGCCCATCCTCTTCAATATCATAGATCGAAGCAAAGGTATCCTCATTCTTGTACTCCACCCTCTCGCCACTTGACCTGAGCGGGATTATCTTATCGATCCCGGCTACCTTTAGGATCTGATCTATCTGTTTATCGGTGATGGAATCTTCTCCGGGTGCAGGGTATACCATGAGCTTGTCACCGATGTCGGCAAAAGAATCCGTAACAGACAGTTTCATGGTGTTGCCCAGTATTCCCATGGAGGATATGGCGATGACACCTATGATTATACCTATGGCTGCCAGTATCGTTCTGATGGATTGCCTTTTGAGGTTCCTTTTGGCAAGCTCGGCATACATATTGTTCTTCAGGGGATCAGCAATTCTCATCACATACCACCCCGTCCTGCAGTCTTATGGTTGTATTTGAGAACTCTTCCAGCTTTGGGTCGTGTGTGACCACGATGACAGTAGTTCCTGCCATGTTCAGCTCCTGCAGCAGTTCCATCACACTGTGCCCTGTCTTTGAATCAAGGTTTCCTGTGGGCTCATCGGCAAGCAGTATGGGCGGATCATTTGCCAGTGCCCTTGCAATGGCGACCCTCTGCTGCTGTCCTCCTGACATTTCGTTTGGCTTATGCTGGTCATACTCTGCCGGAAGCTGTGCCTTTTTAAAAAGTTCCAATGCCTTGTTCCTGCGTTTCTCAGGGGATGCGCCATTGAATATCATAGGCATTTCCACGTTCTCAAGGGCCGTAAGAGTCTGGATGAGGTTGAATTGCTGAAAAATGAAACCGATGTTGTTCCTTCTGATGGATGTCAGTCCGTCATCATCAAGTCTGGAGATGTCGGTACCATTGATCATCACCTTCCCGCTTGTGGGAAGGTCAAGGCATCCGACCATATTGAGAAGCGTGCTCTTCCCGGAGCCTGAGGAGCCCATTATCGTGACAAAGTCACCCTTCTCGATGGATATGTTTACCTTGTTCAGGGCAAATATCTTGTTCTTTCCAAGGGTGTAGATCTTTGTCACATCTCTGAGTTCTACGATGGGTTTTGCCATGTCAGCACCGACGTATCAGTTTTCGGAGAGTTCAGTATCTTCCTCTTGTCCGGCTTTTGCCTCGTCCCTGCGCTTCTTCCATGAATATCCTATAACTCCCACGATTGAAACAGCAACTATCCCGGCAACTGCCCAGAGTGCAAAAGGAGTTCCACTTTCCTCATCACTGCTTCCTGCGAATGAGACTTGTCCGTCCACATCGATACTCTCCTGCATGGAAATATAGGCATTATTGGGGTCCCTGAACTCTATCAATACCGGAATACTTGAAACATCACCGGACAATACCTGTGCCGAAAGTTCAAAACTGCTGAAATCATCCGCCTCAAGCGTTCCGATAAAGTATTTCGCGTATGGCTGGACCGGTACAATGGAGTCTGATCTTGGGATAGAAACGATGACATTCTTTGCATCGGTGGTCCCAAAGTTGTTGAGGTCTCCTGAGAACGTATACTTATTTCCGCTCTTCTCCATCTCGATCGATGTGAAAATAAGGGAATGCTGGTCTATGATATCCACTTCTCTTGTTACCTTTCCTGAATTGTGGAAATTGTCCCCGTTGAAGTAGGACACCGAGAAGGAAACATTACCTGTCTGAATCTGGGAGTTCATCGTATTCAGGGTAAAGGTCGCTGTGGACTTATTCCCTGCCGGGATAGCGCCAATGAATATCTCGGAAGGGCTGAATACCATCCCATCCCCCTCAGGACTTACGATGACATTTGTTACTTCATTCGCTCGCCTGTTCACCACTTCAACGCTTACGGAAGATACTTCGTTCATCAGGGTCGACGGGAGGTTTGATATAATAAGCTTGAGATCCCTGTCATCGACCTTTACGGGTATCCTGGAGTTGAAGTCATACGCAGTACTCCCACCGGCAATTTCTAGGTCAAGGAAATGAACTCCATTCGGTGCATCATCTTTGGCCTTAATGTTGAACGTAAGCTCAAGCGCGTCTCCAGGTCCCACAAGACCTACATCCGTATAGCTTTCTCCAAGTATTTCAATAACCTCATTCCCCTCAACTGCTGCATTGGCAATATATGCATTTTTTTGCATTGTTATTGTTATAGTTCCGGTATCACCGGGCATAAGCACTTCAGGTTCCATTGTATAACTTATTGTGACCGTCGGTCTGATCCCGGTATCTGCAAGAGCAAAAGAGGAACAGGCAGCCAGGATAAGGCAGGCTGCCATGATTGTTTTTAAGGTAGTTTTCAAATTCATGCACCGAATAATCTCAATTGGTATAATGTATAAAGTATGTAGAGCAGGATCGGTACTCCCACGGTGATGGATGCGTCTTTCACCGACAGGTTCCTGGAATGTACCAGTGCGAATATCCATATGTTGGCACTCCATAGTAAAAACAGTATCCCTATGATTCCGGATATCTGCAGGGAAGTATCAGATAACAGTGCTTCCTGAAGAAGTTCCGGGTCCATCGACCAATCAATGTTGGAATAGATCCTGCTCGTAAAATATGTACCGATTATGGAGCTTACTATGGTGGGTATGTATCCGTAGGATACGAATTCAAGTACTCTTTTAAAGTTCCCTTCTCCATGGAATATCATGGAGATCAGGTAAAAAATTGCAGTATATATAATCCACATGATAAATGTCATGATAAAGGCTGCAATTGCCCCGAAAGCTGCTCCGATCGCTGCAAAGGCAGCAGCTTCCTCTGGCAGTACTTCCATTACGCCCTGTGTCACTACAAAAGCACTAATGGCCCCTACGATCGCTAGAATGGCAATGATCATAAGTGGTGTTTTGAATTCAATATCTTCATTACTTTTTCTTTTGAAAAACCCATTCGGGTCTGTAAGTACTTCAAGCATTCCTGACACTTCCAATTATTATGTTTCTATATTCAGACTCGTCGATTTATAGCCAAACCTTTCACAACCAATATATTTATACCTTTGCATCAGGCTACATTTTTTTATGTGAACTTCAATCAAATAAAGTATTTATAATTTCAACCATCTCTTCTTTTATTGGAAAATGAGCAAATTCCAGGAGTGATTCTAGTCTGCATCCTTTGGTCAGGGGCTAAACATGGATGAAGCACGCGACAGTTTAGAGAGAGGAGAACCCGTAATCGAACTCAAAGATCTCTGCAAGAGTTATCAGGTAGGTGACATGGAAGTCCCTATCCTGAAAAGCATAGATATGTCTGTGAAAAAAGGGGAGTTCGTTGCGATAATGGGCCCGTCGGGTTCAGGCAAAAGTACATTGATGAACATGATCGGTTGTCTGGACAGGCCTACACACGGCCGGGTCATTGTGATGGGAAAGGATGTTAACAGTCTTTCAGAAGTAGAACTCGCAAGGTTGCGTGGTCTTGAGATCGGTTTTGTTTTTCAGACATTTAATCTGGTTCCCCGGTTGAGTGCTCTCCAGAATGTTGAACTGCCGACCTATGCAAACAAAAAGGAAGGTATCGATGGCAGTAAAAGGGCAAAGGAACTCATCGAACTGGTAGGGCTGCAGGATCGCATCAGCTATAAGCCCACTGAGTTATCGGGAGGGCAGCAGCAGAGAGTTGCAATAGCCCGGTCGCTCATAAATGACCCGTCTCTAATCCTTGCTGACGAGCCAACAGGAAATCTTGATTCAAAGACCGGCAATGAGATAATGAACATTTTCACCGACCTGCATAAAAAAGGAAGGACAATAATCATGATCACCCACGATTCTGAGCTGACGGGATATGCGGACCGGGTGGTTCACCTCAGAGACGGAGTGATCGGTGCGGAATGAAGGAGGAAATATGCTGAGTTCATCAAACCCAGGAACGATCTGCAAATATGTGGTTTACTTTGCAGCCATTCTTTTCTTATTATGTGGGCCTGCCATTGCTGCAGAAGGGGCTGACCTGCAGGTATCTGTATTGCGTTACGAGCCAGTGCCTGCTCAGATAGGGGAGTATGTGACCGTGTGGGTCAAGATAGAGAATCTCGGTTATGCAAAGGCTGAGGACGTTCAGGTCATGATGGTGCCTGACTATCCTTTTTCCCTCGATTCCCCGGGCAATGCCGTCAAGGACATAGGAATACTGACACCGGATAATGCAGCGGTGGAAGAGTATCGCCTTTTTGTTGATGACAATGCGAAAAACGGGGTAGATACCATAGAGGTATGGTATCGTGAAGACACAGAAGGGACATGGTACAAGAAAGAGTTCGACATAACCGTCGGATCGACAACCTTTGATAGCAAAGGCAATGTGCAGCTCCAGGGCAGTCCTATTTTAGAACCTGAGGTCTTTATGCCCGGAAACCGTGGAACTATAAAGATCACATTAGCAAACATCGCAACCAGTAATTCAGTAACGGTCAATGGAGAGGAATTTGACACTAACGCCCGGGTACAGTCCGCATCCTTAGAGGGGGCAGATGGCATAGACGTGACCACTGATACCTATTACGGCAACGGGGTCATAGGGCCGGGCGAGTCCCTGAACCTGACCTATAACATAATGGTCGGCGATGAAGTGGAAGATGGGACCTACTATCTGGATTTTTCCACTGTAGGCAGCTCCCATGCCTATAACAATAACTGGCGAATCCCTATTACGGTTGATTCATCCGCAGTCACAGTAATACCCTCACAACAGCTAACTATTACAAATGGTGGAGGTACCCTTGAATTCGATGTGGCGAACACCCATCCCAATATGCTCTCATCCGTTAGCATACGACCTCAGGCAGATGGCGTGGATTTTTCCCCGACTTCGTACTTCATAGGTGCAATGGACCCGGACGAGCTCTTTACAATACAGTTCACCGCAAATGCAAGCAATGCAACAACTGATTATTCCACAGAGATGACCGTAATTGCCAATTACAGGAACGGCCAGAACAGCCATTCTGAAATAGCTGATGTTCACGAACTAAGAAATACTGTGGTTAAAGAGAGCAATACTTTCGGTATTGTCGCTGGCATTGTTGTACTGCTGGGAATAGCTGTTGTGGGATATATGTGGTATAGGCGCAGGAAGGGGAAACAATAAGGTGCTGACTTAATGTTAAGCCTGAAGCAATCTCTCAGTATATCTCTGGGAAGCATCGGCAGCTCAAAGCTCAGGTCCAGCCTTACTACCCTTGGAATCATCATCGGGGTTGCAGCAGTGATTGCCAACGTATCTCTCGGAGCCAGTTTCAACCAGTTCTTCAATGATGAGATAGGGGCTGTCGGCTCCAATTTCATTGTCATTTACAGTCAGAATAACAATGTATTCTCCGGGAGACAGCTTGAACTTATACAGAATACTCCGGAAGTTGCCGGTGTATCGCCTATAAACCAGCAAATGGCAAAGGTGACGTATCTCTCTACTTCCCGGCAGATAGACATCCAGGGAGTGAATTCGGATTATGATGAGGTCGCTAACTTCAAAATGGAAGCAGGTACTTTCCTTGAAGAGACCGACAGATATATGGCGGTACTTGGTTCGGAAGTAGCCTACGATAAGTTCGGGAGGAAGATATCGGTGAATAATCCCATAGAGATAACCTTCCGGCGTGAGGACGGAGGGGTCGTTACCCGGAAGTTCATAGTCAAGGGCATAGTGCAGAATCCCAACACTACTTTTGCTCAGACAGGTGTGGAACCGGAGATACGTACATTCATTCCTATCGACACGATGAACGAGATCCTTGGTGTGGATTATTATGGCGGTTTTTTCATAAAGGTCGAGAGTTTTGAGGCTATCAATTCAACCAGAACCGAGATAGATGAACGTCTGGCGCGCAGTCTCGGAGTTTCTGCAAGAGATCTTGATAATCCCGATGCAAAACCATATACCGTCTTTGACCAGATTGAGATCCTTGATCAGACGAACCAGCTCTCTACTGCACTTACAGCTCTTCTGACATCGGTTGCATTGATCTCGCTTATAGTCGGTTCCATTGGTATAATGAACATAATGCTGGTCACGGTTGCGGAAAGGACAAAGGAGATAGGCCTGCTCAAGGCTCTGGGTTACACTAAGAACGACGTCCTGGCGTTGTTCATTATCGAGTCTATGATAGTTGGTCTGATAGGTGGCGTACTTGGAACTGCAATGGGTATAGCGGCAGCCCTTGTTGTTAATAGCTATCTGGATCTGCCTAACATCTTCCCGGTCGAACAAATTATCCTCGGATTTGTAGTGGCCGTCGCTGTTGGGCTGATCGCAGGTGTCTATCCTGCCAACAAGGCGGCAAATATGGACCCGGTTGAAGCATTGAGAAAAGAATAAGGTAGAGTATGATAGGCATCAGGCAGGCAATAGGTATTGCTATCGGGAGCATCAGGAGTGCGAAACTACGGTCGACACTGACAACTCTTGGAATAATCATAGGTGTGGCTGCAGTGGTTGCAAATGTCTCGCTCGGAACCAGCTTCAACCAGTACTTTACCGATGAACTCGGTTCTCTTGGTTCAGATTTCATAATAATCTACAGTCAGGATGTCAACATTTTCTACGACGATCAGCTTGATGTCATAAAAAACACTCCTGGTATTGTGGGAGCGTCGGCATTCAACCAGCAAACGGCGGCTGTAACCTATCTTTCGTCTACACGGCAGATAGATGTCCAGGGCGTGGGGGCGGATGCCCAGGACATATCCAATCTGGTCTTAGAGGAAGGTAACTTTCTCACTGATAAGGACCGGTATGTAGCGGTACTCGGAAATGAGGTTGCCGGGGAGAAGTTCGATCAGCCTGTTTTCATTAAGAACTATATTGATATCACCTTCCGCAGGAATGACGGGACCACCGTCACACAAAAGTTCAGGGTCAAGGGGATACTGGAAGGCCAGGATAACACCTTCGTACAGGGTGGTCCGGACCGGGATGTAAGCATCTATATACCGATAGATACGATGAATGAGATCCTGGGTGTGGAGGATTACAGTGGTTTTTCCGCCAAGACCGCGTCAGCCGAATCCGTAAGGGAGGTTTCTGATGAAGTTGACAGAAGGCTTGCCCGCAATCTGGGGGTTTCGGTACGTGATCTGGAGAACCCCGATGCAAAACCGTACCGCATCTTCAATCAGGCCGACATCCTGGATCAACTGAATACTCTCGCCGATTCACTTACTATATTGATCACAGTAATAGCGCTGGTAGCCCTGGTAGTCGGCTCCATTGGTATCATGAACATCATGCTGGTAACGGTCACTGAAAGGACAAAGGAGATAGGCCTTTTCAAGGCACTGGGTTTCACCAGATCTGATATACTGACACTGTTCATGCTGGAATCCGTAATTGTTGGTATAATAGGCGGTATCCTCGGTACTCTTCTGGGGATGCTAGGCTCTTTCGTGGTCGAGACATATCTCGACATTCCCAGGGTATTTCCTGCATACCTGATCCTCCTTGGTTTTGCCATATCATTTGTCGTAGGTCTTATTGCAGGTGTTTATCCTGCCAGCAGGGCTTCCAGTCTGGACCCGGTGGAAGCTCTCAGGCATGAATGATGTTCCCTCCAGTTGTATCTTTTTTTAGGCTAACTGGTCGATTTGTAAAAAGGTTTAAGTACTCGAAGCATATAGTCTAACTTGTCGATAAATAGTCAAGTTTTACGACGATATGTTAGATGAAAGCACTAGAGGTATATTTATGGTTGGCAGCAGTTCGAATAGTTCGGTTTCAGATGTCCAGTTGGACGTTATTGCGATACATGATCTGAAGAAGAGTTATCGTCTTGGGGATATGGAAGTCCCTATTCTTCACGGGATAGATCTCAATGTGAAAAAAGGTGAATTCGTTGCGATAATGGGTCCTTCAGGTTCAGGTAAGAGCACACTGATGAACATGATAGGCTGCCTTGACAGGCCGACAAGCGGCCACGTCCGGTTAATGGGGAAAGACACAGCAGCCATATCTGATAATGAACTTGCGGAACTCCGTGGTTTTGAGATTGGCTTTGTTTTCCAGAACTTCAATCTGATACCACGTTTAAGCGCCTATGAGAATGTGCTGCTCCCCACCTATTCCAATTCAAAGAAGGATATGGATGCAGCCCAAAGGGCAAGGGACCTGCTGGCATTGGTAGGTCTTGATGACCGGCTGCATCACAAGCCAACCGAACTGTCCGGGGGACAGCGACAGAGAGTTGCAATAGCCCGGTCACTCATAAACGACCCCTCCCTCATCCTTGCAGATGAGCCCACCGGTAACCTGGATTCAAAGACCAGTGAAGAGATCATGGGGATCTTCTCAGAGCTCCATGGAAGAGGTCGTACTATTGTAATGATTACCCACGATCATGAGATGAAAAAGTATGTGGACAGGGTCGTGCTGATAAAAGACGGAATAATCGAGAATAACTGAAGTGGTTGATATGGTTGAAATTAACGATTCCATCAGGAAAATTTTAGGTTCACTTTTTTGTATCGGATTGATGTTCACTGCATTCATGACACCTGTATCTGCGGCCTCGGCTGCAAACCTCAAGGTGGACGTCATAGAGTACGACCCCTACCCCGCGGAGATCGGTGAATATGTGGATGTCACGGTCAAGATCGAGAACATAGGTTATGGCCGTGCGAATGCAGTTTCTGTCAGGCTCGAGCCGGAGTATCCTTTCTCTCTTGACTCGGAGAAAAATGCTGTTAAACAGATTGGCATCCTTTCTCCCGAAGATGCAGCGGTAAAGGAATATCGTTTGTTCGTGGACAAGAATGCAAGGGTCGGTACAGGCAGCATAGATATCTATTACCAGACAGATGCAGGTGATACCTGGTTCAAGAAGACCTTTGACCTGAAAGTCGGTTCTGCTTCCTTTGACAGCAAAGGGACCATACACCTGGAGTCCATATCAAGTGACCCTGAAGTTTTCATGCCGGGGGATAAGGGCACTGTAAGTTTCACACTTGTCAATACTGCGACCACCAGCTCAGTCACTATAGGCGGCGTGGACTATGATACCAATGCCAGGGTCCAGTCTGCGGTGCTGAAGGGCTCGGATGGTATCGAAGTTAGCAGTGACACATACGAAGGTTCCGGTGTGATAGGTCCCGGTGACTCCATATCCCTGAGCTACAACGTAGAGATCAGTGATGAGATAGAGGATGGTACTTACTATCTGGAACTTTCCATGGTAGGCAATTCCCACGAGTATAACAGCAACTGGAGAATTCCCATAACTGTTGATTCCTCAGCAGTGAAGGTCATACCTTCAAAACTACTGGTGCTTACTAACGGTGAAGGGACCTTCGAGTTCGATGTGGCTAACATGCACCCGAACACCCTCAACTCAGTCAGTGTCAGGTTATATTCGGAAGAACTTGATTTCTCTCCTGAGGAATACTACATCGGCTCCATGGACCCTGACGAGCTGTTCACCATAGAGATCAAAGCTAGCGGTGATGCTGAGAAGACATCTTATCCCGTGACGATCGAGGTCGAATACAGGAACGGTATCAATGAACATGTGACCGGGGTAGGTAGCCGTGAAATAGAACTGGTCACAGAGGACGAGGGAAACAACGGAACTGCAGCAGCGGTTTTAGCAATCGTCGTTCTGCTGGGTCTCCCGGCTGTAGTACTTTACAGACGCAGGAAGCAGAACAACTGAGTGAACGTTAAGGAGGGTCCACTATGCTCAGCCTCACACATTCAGTCAGGATGGCACTGGGAAGTATCGGAAGCTCTAAGATGAGATCGGCACTCACCACACTGGGTATTGTCATTGGTGTAGCAGCGGTAATTGCCAATGTCTCACTCGGAGCCAGTTTCAATGAGTTCTTCACAGAAGAAATAGGCTCGGTGGGTAATAATTTCATTATCGTCGAGGGTAAAACATCCAATCTCTTCCACGATAGTGAAATGGAAGTGATAAAGAACACTCCCGGAATAATTGGCGTCTCTCCTTTAAGTCAGGAAGTTGCCGAAGCTAAGTTTATTTCCACAACCCGGCAGATACAGGTTCAGGGTGTTTCCCAGGATTACGAGAAAGTTGCAAACATAGAGATGGAATCCGGGACTTTCCTGGATGACAATGACAAGTACATGGCTGTTCTGGGACATGACGTAGCATATGAGAAGTTCGACAAAAAAATATCTGAGAAGAATACCATTGAACTGACTTTCACAAGGGCAGACGGCGAGGTCGTGACCCAGAAGTTCAAGGTCAAAGGTATTGTTAAAAGTCCGGAGACTTCCTTCGTCCAGAGTGGCATAGAATCCGATGTAAGGATATTCATCCCCATATCAACCATGAATGAGATCATGGGGGAAGATTACTACTGGGGCTTCTTTGCAGCGGCAACGAGTATGGAATCCATAAATGATGTAACCGACGAGCTTGACAAGCGGCTTGCAAGGGACCTGGGTGTTCCTTTCAGGGATATCGATAACGAGGATGCAAAACCATATTCCCTCATGAATCAGGCAGAAATCCTGGAAGAGGTCGACCAGTTATCTGCTGCCCTTGGTGCCCTGCTGACTTCGGTTGCATTGATATCGCTTATTGTGGGTTCTATCGGTATAATGAACATAATGCTGGTCACGGTCACGGAAAGGACCAATGAGATAGGGATAATGAAGTCCCTGGGTTATAAGAACCATGAGGTACTCTCCCTATTTATTGTGGAGTCCATGGTCGTGGGCCTCATAGGCGGCATATTGGGTACGGGTCTTGGCGTTCTCGGGGCCTATATGGCAGATAGTGCCATGGGACTGCCATATATCTTCCCGCTGGACCTTATCCTTGTAGGGATGCTCGTATCGGTCATCGTGGGATTGCTTGCAGGTGTATATCCTGCCAACAAGGCTGCAAAGATGAACCCTGTGGATGCACTGAGACATGAATGAAATGATGAGTGAACTAAGGAGGCAAAATGTTAGATGCATTATTTATCGGAATTCCCTTTTTGATGGTCTTCATCATTTTCGGGGTAGGCATAATAGGGACCGTTTTCTGGGTATGGATGCTCCTGGATTGTGCAATGAAAGAACCCTCGGAGGGTAACGATAAGCTGATATGGGTTATCATAATACTCTTTACTCATCTTCTTGGGGCTTTGCTCTATTTCCTCGTCAGAAGGCCAAAAAGAATCCAGGAGTATGGAAGATGAAAGGCTGCTTTACTCTGCCGATGCCTGCAGAGTGATCCATTTATTAAAACTTGTATATCGAACGCTGATCATATTTGTGTACAGGGAGAAGACGCATGGTCGAACAGAAAAATGCATTAGTTGATTTTGTGAATGTTGCTTTCAGGAAGCAGACCTATCTGAACATCCTGTATCTCCTGTTCACATTCCCTCTTGGGACCGCTTACTTCGTGTTCCTGGTGAGTGGCCTGTCACTTGGATTCAGCCTGATGACCATCTGGGTGGGAATTCCCATATTGGTACTGATCTTCCTTGCCTGGTGGGAAATAGCATCCTTTGAGCGTCAGATCGCGATATGGTTCCTGGGTGTGGATATACCACCAATGTCCCGTGGGCCGGATCCGGATGCTGATCTTGTCGGCAAGGGAATTACAAGGCTTAAGAACCCTGTAACATGGAAATCGCTACTTTATTTGTTCCTGAAGTTCCCCATAGGGATCATGTCACTTATCGTTACTGTAGTCCTTATATCACTTACAATGAGCATGCTCCTGTCCCCGGTACTGTACCGGTTAGGCCCGATGTCTTTGTCTTTCGGTACATTCTATGTGCATTCTCTGCATGGGTCTCTGGTTATCTTTGTCCTGGGGATTCCGGTGGGGCTCATATCGCTGCACCTGATGAACCTGCTCGCAAGACTTGCCGGGTATTTTGCAGTGCTGATGCTGGGAAGCTCACATGTCAAGGATAGAGAGACTTCAGAAAAAGATATCTGATTTTGATTTCTCAGAACTGTGATGATCAACTGTTCTCAGTCTCATTGAGCCTGTTATAAAAATCCAGTATCAACTGTGTTTTTTTATTATCAAGATTGAGCCGGAATGTGCGTATCTGTTTACCAAGGGGCTTTTCGATAACGATACCACTTTTTATAAGAGGGGAGATTACCCTTGCCACACTGGAATGTGAAAGGCCTGTTTCCTCTGCAATTCCCGATAGATATGTTGACTCGTTCTGGTGTAGGATCAGGTTTTTCAGAACGGTCATCTGGGCGGTCTTTCCAAAAATCTCTTCCAGTGCATCCATTTTAATCTTATCTAAGATATTCGGTTATGGATTATAAGGTTTTCTTTTATTCGTACAGTCGGTCTAATCAAAATACAAGCTCTTTGATATTTGGAAAGGTTTTAATAACATCATCAGGGTATTTAATATTGATAGTTCCAGGTAGTATGAATCATGGATGCGGAAAACATTGACCCCAAGATCCTTGCACTAATGGAAGGGAATCCCGGCATAACGACTGCGGAAATTGCCAGTTCACTTGAGCTGGAAGAAAACCTTGTTCAGCAGAGGATAGATTTCCTTGCCGATACCCGTGAGAAGTTGCTTATAGTCGATGAGGAGATAGATGCTCTGACCGCACTGAAGGTAGCGCTTGAAGCAGAAGGCTATAATGTGATAGTTGCTCTGGATGGTTTTGAAGGGATCGAAAAAGCCAGAACCGAGAATCCCGACGTTATTCTCCTTGACATCATGATGCCGGGGATGGATGGATTCGAAGTTTGCAGACGCTTAAAATCGGATCCTTCCACTGACCATATTCCTGTCATCATGTTAACTGCAAAAGGGGAGACAGATGACAAGGTAGAGGGACTCGAACTCGGTGCTGATGACTATGTGACAAAACCCTTCAACCTGAAGGAGTTGAAAGCCCGTATTAAGACGGTACTCAGAAGAAGCAATTTCTGAACGCTCCTTTCTGACGAACCATCATTTACTGTGTCATATGCTGAATCAAAAAAGTAGATGGAACAAAAGTAGATGGAACCTTATAATCTTTGCAGTGATAGTACTACTTCTGGTCAGCTCCATAGTTTTCTTATGGATGAGGGCCAACGAAGAGGTAAGATCTATCGTAGAGGACCAATACCAGAATCAACAACTGATACTCACGCAATATATCTCCTCATCCCTTGAGGAATTACTTAATGAAAGGGTGTTGCTTCTAGAGGTAATGGCCAGAAACGAACAGGGAGTTCCTGAAGATCTTTTTGTTTCGGATTTCGAGACGATATACAAGGCGGCCGAGATATATCACGTACTGGAATTCATCGATGCCAACGGTACCGTGGTATCGGGATATCCTTCAGAGAGCGTGCCTTATGGTTACAACCTTTATGAGAACAATAATGAATGGGCCTTTGAGAATGTAAAGAAGACAGGTGAGGTTTATATCTCCGAACCTGCGATGACACTTGAAGGCATCTATGGATCCTTTGTCTGGGTCCCGGTCTTTGAAGGTGGAGAATTCAGGGGTACGATATTTGGTATTGTTTCGGATGACAATATCATCCGCCAGTTCGATACAACTTCCAACGGCTCTAACTCGGTCTATCTCCTTAACAGCAAAGGCGAGATTATCTATGACCAGTCAGGCATGTATGATAAAGGCGCAAGTTATTTTGATTATATAAGTGGCTATGAGGTCGAGCGTCTGGATATTGTCGAGGCCCAGATAAATGGTCTGGAAGGCAATGGTAAATATACCAATACAAGTTCAAACGGACACAGGCAGGATGTCCTGGTCTCATATTCTCCGGTAACATGGTATAATAAACATTGGTCTCTGGGCCTTTCAAGCCCTGGGAACGAGGTTGACAAGATCATTGTTTCTGTTTACGTAAAGCTATTCACTGTAGCCGGTCTTTCCGTGCTGTTCATATTGTTCTTGAGTTCGCAGGTCTATTTCATACTTCTTAACTGGAACAAAAGCCTTGAAAAGGAAGTGGAGAAAAAGACCCATGAACTACAGCGATCAAATGAATCCCTGATATCTGCAAACCTGAAACTCAAAGAGCTCGACAGGCTGAAAACGGAATTCCTGTCCATGGTTTCCCATGAGTTGAAAACTCCCCTTACGGCAATGAAGACATCCAGTGAGTTCCTGCTGGAGGAAAAATGTAATGCCGATACCAGGAAACAGTTGCTTGCTCTTATAAACCGAAATATTGACAGGCAGGCCAGGATGGTGGATGATCTTCTGGACATATCCAGGATCGAATCCAACCGGATGAAGTTCGATATGGAAAGTGTTGACCTGCACGAGGCTCTGGAGCATTCCCTTGAGAACGTCCGCAGGCTTTCGGAGGATAAAGGCATTGAGATCGAAGTGGATATACCGGATACCCTCCCAGGGGTCTATGTAGATAAGGACAAGCTTATCCAGATATTTGTCAATCTGTTGAACAATGCTGTCAAGTTCACTCAAAAGGGCGGCAAGATCACTGTCTCGGCACAGGAAATGGCTCAGGATGTAGGGATAAGTGTCAAAGATAATGGTATTGGTATGGATCCTGAGAACCTGGAGCACGTATTCGACAAGTTCTATCAGATAGACAGTACCTCCACGCGCAAAGTGGGTGGATGCGGTCTCGGACTGGCAATTACCAAAGGCATAGTTGAGGGCATGGGTGGTTCCATAAAGGTGGAAAGTGAGCCTGGCAAAGGAAGTACATTCACCTTCACCTTACCAAAGAATAAATAATGATCAAAGAAAGCAATTTCGTAAATATGTACAATGACTCAGGAGGCATTACATGTTAGTAACGACAACAAACAATATAGAGGGAAAGGAGCTTGAGATCCTTGGGGTAGTTTTCGGAAACACCGTTCGTGCAAAGCATATCGGAAGTGATATTGCTGCAGGTCTGAAGAACATTGTCGGCGGTGAGCTTAAAGGCTACTCTGACATGCTGACCCAGGCCCGGAAGGAAGCTCTTTCCCGAATGATCGAAGAAGCGAATAAAATGAATGCCGATGCGGTTGTTAACGTAAGGTTCACTACATCCCAGACCATGACGGGTGCAGCGGAACTGCTGGCGTATGGTACTGCAGTTAAGTTCAAGTGAATGCGGGCCCTCCAAACTAAGACCGAACAGGGACAGTGAAACTGAAAGTGCTACCTTTTCCGGGTTCACTTTCAACTTGAATCGTACCGCCCAGCATTCCCACCAGCTCCTTTGCGAGTGAAAGTCCCAGGCCGGTCCCATTGAATTTTCGGTTGAGGGATGAATCCACCTGGCAGAATGGTTTGAACAGTTTACTCCGCTCTTTCCTGGGGATCCCTATCCCATCATCTGTAACTGATACCCTCAAGAACTTCCTGTCAAGGGAATATGCCTTCACATTTACATTTCCACCAGAAGGCGTGAATTTGATGGCGTTGTGGGTAAGATTGTAAAGAATCGTCCTGAATTTTTCCTCGTCAGAACATATCTCCCTCATGCTGGTATTGATGTCGAAGCTCAGGCTTATATTTTTCTTTTTAGCTATTGGCATCATAAAGCTCTCGATCTCGTTTACCATTGCAGAAAGTGAGAACTCCTTTTCCCGGATCTCGAGTGTCCCGTTCTCTATCTCACAGAGGTCTATCATCGAGTTTACCATTTTGAGTAGCAGGTTTCCGCTTTCTGTTATCACGCCTGCATACTTCTTCTGTTCGGTACCCAGTGCTCCTGAATTGTCTTCATGCAGAATTTGCGAATAACCTATGATGTGATTGAGCGGTGTCCTCAACTCATGACTTATGGTGGATATGAACTCTCTTTTTGTCCGGTGTGCATTCTCCGCTATCAGTTTAGCCATAATAAGTGTTTTTTCGGCTTTTTTCCTTTCAGTTATATCTTTCCCGGAGGTCAGGAGCCCTTTTATGTTGCCGTTTTCATCCTTTAGCAAAATGTTGTGCCATTCGAAAGTTCTTATTTCTTTGTTTGCCATCTGGATGGATGATTCATAGTGTTCAGGCAGAGTCAGTTTCTTTTCCATGACATTTCTGTAATTTTCCTTTTCCTTTTCCCTGGAATATTCAGGAGAGTAAAGATCGAACCAGTTCTTTGAGATTACCTCGTCTTCCCGGTATCCGAGCATCTCACAGCCTTTCCTGTTAATGAGGGTAATATGACCTTCCCCGTCAATGGCAAGTATGACGACGGCCACAACGTCAAGGTATTTCTGGGCCAGGTCTCTCTCTTCCCTGAGGTTTGATTCCACCTCCTTGAGTTTTTTTATGTCTACCATCAATCCGTTTATTCCAACTATCCGGGAATTTTTTATGATGGGGCGGGATGAGGTATGCACATAGCTGATATCTCCCGATTTTTTGATGATGCGGAACATGTAAGGTTCTTTTACACCTTTGATTGTCCGCTCTATCTCTCTCAGGAGAACAGGAAGATCTTCCGGATGAACATACTCGGTAAAAGACTTTCCAAGAACCTCTTCTTTCTTGTACCCGGTCAAATTCTCAATGGCAGAATTAAGATATGTGAATATCCCGTTGTTGTCCACCGCAAAGAGCACATCGTTTAAAGTCTCAAGTCTTTCTTCATAAAATTCTATAATTTGTTCCGACTCCCTTTTCTTTATTCCCCGTTCGGTGGTAGGGGGGGCGACCTCCCTCTTAAGTAACTTGCTTGTCCGTAAAATAGAGATATTCTTTTTACGATTGAAGCATGAGCATTGAGGTTTCATGGACATCTCAAAACTTTTGTTCGCACATAATTTGTAGAATTTAAAGTATTTATAACTTTGTCATAAAGATTTTAGGTACGAAAAAAATATCCTGCTGTGGTCATGATATTCTCAATCATGTTCCTCATAACGTTTCTAATTGCGTTATTAACTATACACTTTTTTTGATAAGGATATCTGCATGGATGGGGATTTCCAAAAAATCAATTTTTCGAAGGAGTTTACGCCGAGGTTGGGATTCGAACCCAAGCACTCCTCCCGGAGAAACCGGTCTCGAGCCGGTCGCGTTTAGACTCCGTGGTAGTCCTACCATCGGATTAGTCCGCTCTGCCACCTCGGCACTGCTGCCTTTCATAGTTTTTATGTATTATATAGGTATCGAGATTAGAAATCAAAAAGTGAACTCTGGCCTTTCCTGTTATCCATGTTTTCTTCTTTCTTTTCCTCGGGCATCTCTATCCAGCCATATTTTCCTCCACCTCCGGGATGGAGAATGACCTCCCTTTCCCTGAAGGCTATTATGGCGTCAACGATCCTTTTGTCTACAAAATCCATACTTTCAGGATCTGCATGGAGAAGTACGTTCAGTTCATCCCCGAATCTTCCCAGAAGACCGTCCCATGCATCTTGCACCCCTTTGGTGTTGATGCTTGCATGTCCGAGTGCCGTCATTATTATCTCCGAGAGTGGCATCAGGTGCAGGTATGGTGGCCTGTGGTCCGGGTGCTGTGGTTCGTTAAGGTCTGCCAGTTCGTTCACCCTGTCAACCACTCCTTTTTTAATACGTCCGCCGCACACTCTGCATTTCCAGTTAAGTCCAATGCTCTCTTCCAGTGAGTAGTGAGTGAAACATTTGATACAGGCCGATTCGTTGTATTTACCTTCCTGCGGGTAGAATCCGATATTCAGTGTGACCCCGTAGTCATTTTCCCTTAGTATCGCTTTTTTCACACCTTCGAATGAGATGTCAGGGACTTCCATCTGGTTGAACTCCCGTGCAAGTTTGTTGGAATAGGGCGAATGTGCATCGGAATTCGTGAGGAATGTCAGTCTATGAAGCTCACTTATGCGGTCAGCGTAATCACTGTCTGCGCTCAGTCCCAGCTCAAGAAAAGAAACGTAATCCGTCATATCCCCATAACAGCTTCTGAGGGAGTCATGATACGCATACATTGCCGTCCATGGCGTGAAAGCATGGCAGGGGCCTATAAGTGCTTCAACATCCCTTGCTATCTCTGCAATCTCAGCACCGTCCAGACGTACTGTGGGGCGGCCGTCTGTTGCGAGGTTCCCGTGTCTGGACATGGTCTCAGCCAGTTCCTGTGCTTTTGATATCGATGGCAATATCAGGAGGTGGTGTACACGGTTCCTGTCCTCTATCTCAGTAGTGATCGAAAAATTAGTATTTCCGATGATGATGTTCTCATCATCGACTGCATTGTCCATGATCTCCTTCATCCATTGAGGATGAATGCAGTCACCTGTGGCGACCAGGTCAATGCCCTTCTTTGATGCTTCTTCAGCTATTGTCGGCAGGTCCATTTTCCCGGAACATGCCATTGAGTATTTTGAATGTATGTGCAGATCAGCGTTGATTTTCATTCATCGGACACCTTCAGCCTATGTATCTCAGATCCTCGTCCCTGATATTGGCTTCCGGTATTCCCTGTTGCTGCTGCTCTACCTCTTTGAGTCTGGCAACGATCTTCTCCATTTCCTTTGCACGTTCCTCAAGAGGACCTTCATCTATCTCGATCTCGAATATCCTGCATATCACTTTCAACAGTGACTGTGCACTTTTCGGGTCTACCAGATATCCTGATGTAAGCCCCATCAGACATGCAGCATCAATGTTCCTGAACTTGCTCAAACCCAGTATCAGGCCGGAAGCACCAACAATTCCTCCACCGGGTTCGTTCTCTTTGAAAACGACGCCAACTTCCTTAAGCTCATCTGAAAGCTCCGGGTTATTAATAGCCCCGAGCACTTCATCAGAATAAGTAAGCTGTCCGGTTGGGAAACCTCCCAGCGTATAAATTCGCTCTATGCCGAACTCCTCTGCAATGTCCAGGTACAGGTCACAGAGTTCGTAATGTCCTTCTCCGGTAGAACTCTGGTGGTCGCCCACAAGTATCAGGATATCTGACTTGCCAGTGGAGCAGACGTAGATTTCGTTGTTGACCATGTGGATCTCGCTGTTCTCATCAACAAGGACCTGTGGGGGGAAATGCTGTGAGTATATCTCGATGATCTTCTCGGCATCAAGTTCTTCGATTAGGTGTTCTGCAACAAGTTTACCGACATGTCCCACACCTGGAAGCCCTACAAGAAAAACAGCTTTGTTAAGTTCAACTTCCTCTTTCAATCGAATTACTTTTGTCCCCTTCATGATCATTCTTCCTTTAAGGCCAATCTGCGATACTTCCCGTACGGGTCTTTCGGGGAGTATTTTGCCGGCCGCGGGTCCACTGTCAGGGAGCCACACACCGGGCATTTCTCTTCAAGTGTGTATCTACCGCAGTTCTTACACCTGTAGATATTCAACCCCAAAAATACATCACGCCTTTACAGCATCATTATGTCTGTGGAACTCACCTTTTCCACCAAGTTCCTCAATGGTGTCAATGGCAATACCTGCAGACTTCTTCAACACGGCTTCCGCTTTCTTATAATCCGGAGCGATAACCTTTATTCTGTATCTGGGTGCGCCAGTGTAACTTATGTCGATACGTACCTCATCTTCCCTGACGTCATTGGCTGCTTCAAGTGCAGTCTTTATTACTTCAATTCCGTCAGGAAGGGTGCATGTAAGGTCGACATAACCTGCGATATCCACAAAGGGCAATTTGATGTTGTTCTGAGCTATCTGGGCGATGCTGTTAGCCAGTTTCTTCTTCAGTTTTATGTCGTTGAAGGCATTGACACCGATCATTGCAGCTTCTTCGAAAGCTGCATACATGCTGCCGAAATGCTCTACCAGTTTCTGGCTGGTCTTCTGCATTTCTTCACTGTCGGTACCGGTTTCCTCTGCAACGAACTGAAGCCATTTGGAAGCTTTCTGCTCGTTCTTCCATTCCTGGATCTTAGCACGCTTTTGATGCTCGTTGACATCCTTAAGTGACAGGTCGATATGTCGTCTTGATGAGTCCACATTGAGAACTTTACAGACGATCTTCTGTCCTTCTCTTACGTGGTCCCTGACATATTTGACCCATCCGGCCTTGATCTCGGAGATATGAATGAACCCTTCCTTTCCATCATATTCTTCGAGTGTCGTGTATGCACCGAAGTCGGTTACATCCTTTACGGTACAGACAACGAAATCTCCGCTTTCAGGCCAATTGTTTCCATCCATTATGAATCACTTTAATCGAGAACTTCAAGGATATGGGTTGTGATTGTTGATTTGCCGCCGGTAGGCTCAGCAAGTGTCCTTCCGCACACAAGGCATGTTACCTTTCTGCTTGCACTTCCGAAAATGACCTGTTCGTTCTCACAGTCATTGCATTTTACACGCAGGAATCTGCTCTTTGGTTTGTTCATTTATATCACTCCGCGAATTCGAACTTCTTTGCTCTGAAACAGGGTCTCTGGTGGGACTTGTTGCACTCTGTGCACTTGTACCTCAGCCAAACTCTCTTGGTGGGTTTGTCTCCACCAGGCACCTTTGAGAATTTTCCGCTGTTACCGATTCCTGTCTGGCGTTTCTTCTGTCTTGCGATATGTGTTAATGACGATGCTTTTCCCTTCTTCACTCTTTCAGCAACGACTTCCGTGTGCTTCTTGCATGAGGGGCAATATGTTCTGAATCTCTTTGGAATCTTCATTATCTACACCTTGAATAAGTTTTAGGTCAATTAGTAGTGATCATCTGTGCCACGTTGCGTTTGACAAGTCCTTTTGCGTTCAGGGCAGGTAAAACGACAACGTCTTCCGCACGTAATGTGTAATTGCGATTATCCATAGCCTTGAAAGTAGGCAGGTTCTCTAGTATTCGCACAACAACGAATTCTTCATTTATATTACTTTTGCCTATTGCCTCTTTTTCCCGGCCATCCTCTACAGTTTCTGCCGCAACATTCATTGCTGTACGACCCTTCTCAAGGGCCTTGCCCATTTCTTTTCTATCTGCGGTTTTCCCTGCTGCAGAACTTTGCTCCCTGCTCTTTTTGAATCTGCTGACGGCCTGCGGGTCAAGTATGGGTTCTAGTAGTTCCTGGCGGGCAGTATTTATTGTTGACAGGACGGCATCGTATACTCTTCTTTCCTCGGGGAGGAGCTTGTTGATGTCCTGTGATGACCGGTTGGAAAAAGCAGTTGTTGTAGCGCTGACGATTGTTTTTTTCAGCCGTCTTATGAATATCACTTCAACATCGGTCATAGCACTCTGCAACTCGTCCTCCAGCATCTTCGATTCCACTGATCTTGGGTTATCGATCTTTTCGATCTCTTCCTCAAGCTCCTTTATGTAGTCCGCAACTTCCCGGAAGAAGTCCGGGTAGATTGCCTTTATCGAAGAACTGCTTTCTTCGCGGAGTGTATTCTTAAGTTCAGTGCGATCCATACTCTGCTGCACCTCTGCACATAAAGTAGACGGCGGCGTATTCAGGGACTTCCTGAATGCCTTCATCAAGTACAAAGTCCTTTCCCTTCATCTGAACTGCAAATGGTTTTATAACTTTTATCTTTACCGATTTTTCTCCGAAGACAACTGCATCGTTCAACGGTTCGAAGTTTTCAAGCTCATCAATCCTCAGTGCGGTAACCTTCATCCCTGATTTGCCGTGAAGGGAGCCCGGCAGGCGGATAAGGCGCTTGATGTCTGCGGTGACGGGTTCGTCGACCTGGGTACTGCCGAAATTCACTTTTGATTTTTCAACAGCCTGTTTTATCAGCAGGCTGACAACATCCTGGAAATCATCGATGTGGCCGAAATCCAGTCTTCCGTGGTCTACTATATTCTTCAGTATCTCCGGTTTATTTGATATCTTCTTAAGCTCCTGGAACCTTTTTGAAGTGCTTTTGCCGAACCCTTTAAGTTCTCTTAGTTCCCGGAACATGTCTTTGTCATCCTTTATGGATTCAGCTATCAGGTACTGTACTATATAGTGTGCAATCCTTTTACCCCAACCGGTATCATAGTTCTTTAATATGTATTTGTAGGGCACCGCTGTCTTTCCCTTGAACGTGTCCGTGCCGCTACCATATTCCCCGATCATCCATTCTTTAGTATAGTGCATCTCCGGACTGAGCTTACCGCTGATATAATCCACGATCTCACGCCTCTCAGGGCTTTCCAGCGTGAGGACGGAAGGGTCGCTTATATGGAAGTGGTATCCTCTTCCGCCTGAGAACACGGCATGCACATCGTCCTCATTAAAGCCGAAGTCGCCTATAAGGAAATCAAGCAGTTTCAATGTCTCTCTTTTTCCTTTTTCCAGCATATCGCCATATGAGTTGATCTTTCCGGGCAGGTGGTCGGAGTCTATATCGAAAATCAGGTCCGCCCTGAGCCAGTTCTTCTCCTTCATCTTCGGGGCTCCGGGATATTCGTAGTAAGCTACGGAATAGTAGGCATGGGCGGGGCCGATCCCTCTGAGGTAATCGTTCAGCTCGCCGGTTGACCCGAATTCCTTGTGCCTGCGCATGAAAGTATCGCCGGTAGTGAACTCCAGGAATCCCCATTCCCTTGATGTGAACTCCGGCGGCAGCTTCAGCTCCGCCTGTGAATAGTATTCCTGGAATTTCGATACAAGAAAGGATCGTGTTCTCTCATTCATAAGTGCATGTTCTCCGGCTGTCAGACTCTGGGTGCGTAGTCCTAATTGCTTTTATTCGACATAAAACTTATAGTCTCCATTTACGTTATACTCACGGCATGAAGAAGGAAATGACGAGTGCCGATGTGGCTGCGCTGGTTCTTGAACTCAGCTCAGGTGAGAATTCTATCATAGATGCGAAGATCGGCAAAATATACCAGCCGGCAGCAGATGAGCTGCGTATCAATATTTTTGTTTACGATAAGGGCAGGGACAACCTTATTATCGAGGCTGGTAAACGTGCACATCTGAGTGAACATATTCGCCAGAGTCCCAAGCTACCCCAGTCCTTCCCTATGCTGCTGAGAAAGCACATTATGGGCGGACGTATCACTTACATCAAACAGTATGATTTTGACAGGATAATCGAGATAGGCCTGGTACGTGGCGGAATCGATACCATACTGGTTGCAGAGTTGTTCTCTCCCGGCAACATAGTCCTGCTGGATGCGGAAAGGAAGATTATTTTACCCATGAGGCCGGTGACCTTCAGGGGAAGAAGGATACGCAGTGGTGAAGTCTACCAGTATCCTGAGGCCCAGATAAGCCCGGTTGATGCGGGAGTGCAGGATATAAATGACGCATTTTCGCTGTCAGAATCCGATGTTGTAAGGACCATCGCTAACCGGTTCAACCTTGGAGGTGTCCTGGCTGAAGAAGTGTGCCTCAGGTCAGGCGTTGACAAGAAAACGCCTGCAAAGGAACTGGGTGACGATGGTATCTCTGCGCTTGCAGGATCTTTGAAAAGCCTGTTCACCCCTCTCATGAATGGGGAATTGAGTCCTTATGTCGTAAAGAAAGATATAAATGGTGAGATCAAACCTTTCGATGTTGCTCCCTTTGAGCTTGGTATTTATTCCGAAATGGAAAAAGAAACGTTCCCGTCTTTCAACAAGGCTCTTGATGAGTTCTTTGGCAAAAAGGCAGCTGAAGAAGTCAAGGGAGTAGTAGAATCCGTTAAGAAAGAGAAGGTCGATGTCTTTGAGAGGCGTTTGAGGAAACAAGAGGAAGCCATAGATAATTTCGGAAAGGATGCTGAAAAATATGTTCAGGTGGCCGAAAAGATCTACGCTCATTACGTTGATATCGAAGAAGTGGTCGGAGTACTTGATAAGGCCCGGGAAAAAGGCTATACCTGGGATGAGATCAAGAAGATAGTGAAGAATGCAAAGGACACCTTGCCTGCTGCAAAGCGCATAGTCAGCATTGATTCGGCATCAGGGAAGATCGTGCTCGACCTCGAGGGTACCAATGCCACCATCGACCTGCGTCTGACTATCCCTCAGAATGCCCAGTACTACTATGATAAGGCCAAGAAACTGAACAAGAAGAAGGATGGAGCCCTCAAGGCCATAGAGGATACAAAGCTGGCCATGCAGAAAAGGGAAAAGAAAAGTTCTGAGAAACAGAAGGCCCGTCTTAAGAAGCACTGGTATGACCGTTTCAGGTGGTTCCTCTCATCAGACGATTTCCTTGTGGTCGGTGGAAGGGATGCCGAGACAAATGAGGATCTTGTGAAGAAGTACATGGAAAAGAACGATGTCGTCTTCCATACCCAGGCGCCGGGCGCACCTATGACCATTATCAAGACCCAGGGCCGGGAGGTGTCCGAAGAGGTGCTCCGGGAGGCTGCGGAGTTCGTAGTATCCTATTCAAGCGTCTGGAAGTCGGGACAGTTCAGCGGGGACTGTTACTGGATCAGACCTGAACAGGTCTCGAAGACCCCTGAATCCGGCGAATACCTGAAAAAAGGTTCTTTTGCTATACGCGGGGAACGCAACTATTACCGTGATGTGCAGGTCGGTGCGGCTGTGGCCCTGGAACTGGGTGCCGAGACGAGGGTGATAGGTGGTCCTCTGTCCGCGGTCAGGGAGCATGGCAAGCATGTGGTCGAGATCGTTCCTGGAAAGTTCAACCAGAACGATATAGCGAAAAAGATATACAAAATATATGTGGATAAGTTGAAAGAGGTCAACTTCGTCAAACAGATAGCTTCCCCTGACAAGATCGCAATGGTGATTCCGCCGGGTGAGTCTGATATAAAGGTATGATTGCCAGGTCTGGGAGACAGGCCTGGCAGTCCGGTCCGATATAGTATAGATTAGTTTGATTCCAGTTATTTGCAGGTAGTTCCATGCGCGTTACAAAGAGAAGTCTGAAAGGGAGAGAAGGTGAGATAGCCATCACGCCTGAGACCCTGGATGACCTGTGGCATCTCAAGTATATTATAGAGAAAGGTGACCTTGTCTTCGCCCTGACAAAGAGAAAGGCCGACACAGCAACGGATAAACTGAGACCAGAAAAGGTGGAGAAAAAGAATGTTCGGCTTGGAATACGGGTAGAGGATCTGGAATTTCACAGGTTCTCCAACCGGTTGAGGATACATGGTGTCATCGAGCAGGGGATGGATACAGGTTCCTACCATACTCTCAATATCGAGGATGGTACCAATGTCGCCATAATCAAGACCTGGAAGAAGGATCAGATCGAACGTATCGATGAGGCTGAGGCTTCTTCAAAGCGTCCGAAGGTTGTGATCGCCGCCATTGAAGAAGGGGATGCGGACATCGGTTTTGTGCGCCATTACGGTATAGAGGTGTATTCGCATATTACCCAGTCTTCCGGAAAAGGTGAAGGTACTCTCAGGGAGGTATTCTTCCACGAGATATCGGACCAGCTTGTTAATGCTGCTTCAGGTTCGGAGGCTATAGTCGTAGCGGGCCCGGGGTTCACCAAGGAGGATTTCCTGAAGTATCTGACTGCAAAAGAGCCGGAACTGGCTTCAAGGGCGATAGTCGAAGACACAGCATCCGTAGGCATGTCTGGTTTCCAGGAAGTATTGAGAAGAGGAGCCGTTGACAGGATCATGGAGGAGTCACGGATCGCCAGGGAATCCAGGCTGATGGATGAGCTGCTCAAGGAGATCTCAATGGATGGAAAAGCTGCATATGGGATCGATGAAGTAAAGTCTGCCCAGGATTTCGGATCGATCGAAACCCTGCTCGTGGCAGATGAATTCCTTCGTACGGAAAGGGAAAAAGGGACCATTGATGATTTTCTGCAGTCGGTTGAACATTCCCGGGGGAATATAGTGATCTTCAGCACAATATTCGAACCGGGTCATAAGTTACTATCACTTGGTGGTATTGCAGCGCTTTTAAGGTTCAGGATATAAGAATCCTAAAACATCCGGTGTAACTCTATATATCAGCCCTGTAGGAGTTGTTGTTTTAGGTCCGGTCCAAAGAAAACAACTTTTTTCTTTTTATTGTATTTAATTCTTTGGGATGTTTTTATAAGGTTCTTTATGAACTCATCCTACTTAATAAACATTTCGGAATGGTTGTGCGTGAATCATTCACAAATGCCGTTAAAAGACGGAATTTATATTTTATATTAATATATCAATAATATTTATTTGTTAAAACCTTTCATTATTGGTTTTTTATACAAAAAAAGCTTTTTAAGCACTTTAAGTGCATATTAAACACTTATTCTATCCTTATATTCTAAATAAAACTTCAAATCTGCGTTTCATGTTTCTTAATAATCAAAAATGATATATACATCTTTATCAAAGTCCTTATCAGGAGGTGAAAATGGTAGCATTGGTGAAACCTGTATAGTACATTGAAAAAGTTTTAATCATGAATTTGTTCAGGCTATTGAATTTTGAAAGCCTAAGTGTCAATTATAATGACTAATAAAAAATATTCAAATTAGTTTATAATTATCAAAAACCTATGTTAGGGAAGTGATTAACTATGGATGGAGAAGTAGTAATTAAAGATACGACCGCAAGCCCGGCACCATTGGGCTTCTTTGGTCTTGGATTTGCAGCAACATTCCTCGGAATGATGATCTTGGGGCTGTTCGGCGACGCTACTATGGTAATCTCAACGGCAATTTTCTTGGGTGGTTTCGCTCAGTTGTTTGCCAGTCTGGAACTCTGGAAAAAAGGTGACACCTTTGGCGCATCTGCATTCGGTGCATTTGCCCTGTTCTGGTTCTCCTGGGCATTTATCCAGATAGGCACAACAGTAGGCATATTCGGAGGTGTGATGGATCCAATGAGCGCTGGTGCAGGTTTCTGGTACCTTATTATCTGGGGTATTATAGCAACCCTGTTGACAATAGTGACCTTGAAGATCGGTGTAAAGGCAATAATACTTACCTTCATATTGCTGGACCTTACATTCTTTAGCATTGCACTCATACCGGGTACGATCGCAGGAGTAATTACCCTACTGTTGGGCCTTGCTTCACTCTACACAGCAATTGCACTGATCATGGATGAAGTTGGTAAGATAAAGATCCCCTACTAAAGCAGGATGATTTTTAGTTAAAAAGTCCGGCATTATGCCGGCACAATCTTTCTTTCTTTTTTAATTTACCGTTACTCTCTAACAGGATTGCAGCACATTGCCCTTTCCGTGGACTCTATGGACATGAGCTCCTTTCCGTCCATATACACATGAATAAGCCCGCCGGATTCAGAAACAGTTATTGCTATGGCTACAGTATCCCTTGTAATGGCAGCAGCTGACACATGTCGGCCACCAAGCCCTTTATCGAGTCTGATATCTCTGGCATCAATATCCAGATATCGTCCTGCAGCTTCCATTTTTCCTTCTTCGGATACTATGAATACCCCGTCAAGCTGCGCGAACTCTTTTACGGATTCCCAGTTCTTTTTGTTCAGCACATCCCGGTCTTCGTCCCTGTGGCCGACGTACGGGTTAAGAATTATCTGGTGGGAACGTGCCATCACTTCTTCGGCATCTCCCAGGATAAAAGCAGTACCTATTGGTTTCCCTTCGCGTCCGGTGCTCGATATGTCAAAAGCAATTTTTAGCACAGTACGCATCACTTCGGAAGGTACTCTTTCCTCACATGCTTTCAATGATTGCACAAGCTGGTTTTCTTCAAGATTATGAACAATTATAGCAATGGAATCGGTCGTTTCAATAAGTCCAACCACAAGCCCTTCTTTCAGGTCTCCCAACATGTACTCGGTAGCGGATATATCTTCGATCTGATCTATCTTTCCGGTGGCTTGTTGTGTTATCCTGTCAGCAAATCCTTTGATCCTTTCTTCCTTGGACTTGCTGGTGGCTACCAGGTGGTCAATTATGCTTTTTGTTCTCCTCAAACTAAAAAATACAGGCATATCTGTTTTGACACCCTCAAGACTGATGTCTCCGGACACTATAATAGCAGTCGACTCCAGATCTTCTGCAAGTTTTATCGCAGTTTTCAGAATTGTCTTGATATTATCCATTAGGTCCCCTCTTGCCTGCTATTGTTCAAAGCAGTAATTATAATATCCTTCATTATAAATAAAAACTTGCTTGTAGCGTCAACAATTTAAATTCCTAGATTAAATCATAAATTGGTGATCTGTTTGGTGAGAGTTTTTGTAGCAGTGGATTTGCCGGAGGAGTTACACCCTAAAATAGCAGATGTCCAGTCAAAATTTGGTGACTTCAAATTCAAATTCGTGAATCCGGATATCGTGCACATTACCATGAAATTCCTCGGTGAGGTTCCTGAAGAGAAGATTGAAAGCATATCAAAGGCGCTTGATTCCATATCATGCGAACCGTTCGAAACATTGATCAAGGGACTGGGTGTTTTCCCAAAACCTCGTTTTGCAAAAGTCATCTGGCTTGGTTGTGAGGGTAATTTTGAACAGCTACATAGATCCATCGAGGAATCACTGTTACCTTTCGAGTTTGCTAAAGATCTTCACTCTTTCAGCGCGCATGCCACCCTTGCAAGAGTGAAATATCTTCCCAAAAAGAAAAAAGAGGATTTCATGCAGCTGCTCGATGAGCTGAAGGATGTTGAAGTAGGTCCGATGAAGGTAGATGCGATCAGGCTTAAGAAGAGTACCCTTACACCGGAAGGGCCTGTTTACGAGACACTGCATGAAGTAAAATTAGGATGACCTATAAGGATCATCCCTCTGGTAACTACTCCTGTACACTATCATCTGAAGTACTTTCATAAGCTGCAAATCCACTGGAGCGGACAATTCTTTTGTCTGATGTAATTATAAGACATTCGACACCGTCAAGTTTCTCTATCATCTGCAGGCCATCCTCCTCTCCCATAACGAACACTGCTGTGGCAAAGGCATCGGCATCCATCGCACTTTTTGCGATAACAGTTACGCTGATGAGGCTCTGTGACGGGTATCCTGTGCGTGGATCGGATATATGCGAGACTTTGGCGGCATCATTGAAATAGCGCTCGTAATTCCCGCTTGTTGCAACTGCCATGTCTTCAATGTCCATCACCACGACCGCTTCTCCTGTTCTGTCAGGATTCTGCAGACCTATCTTCCACGGAGTACCATCTTCTTTGTGTCCGATGTACCTCCCATCCCCTCCTGCATTGACAAATCCTGCTTCGATCCCATCAACAATTAGTGATTCTACTGCCAGGTCGACTGCATATCCCTTTGCAACCCCTCCCAGTGTAATCATCATTCCTTCATCGATGGTGATATTATTGTTCTCTGTCTGTATGGCAGAATAGTTCACCAGTTCAAGTGTTTCGTTGATCTCCTCAGGAGTAGGGGCTTCGTAAGTGCCACCTGGGCTGAACTTACTTTTCCAGAGATCGAGTATCGGAAGTATTGAGATATCGAATGCTCCCTGACTGTTCTCTGAATAATACTCCGATCTGTTGATAACATATACGAGGTCAGGGTTAGCGTCACTAATATGTCCCTGTTCGTTCAGTATACTGAGTTCACTGTTGTTGTCGTAGTTGTTCATCAGCTTATCAACGTACTCTATCCTTTCAAAGGCCTTTTCTATTGATGCCTGTGCCTGGGTTTCATTCGAGCTTAATACACTGACTGTTACTGTGGTATCCATCATACTTCTGGTGATGGAATAAATTTGTCCAGTGCTCGCTTCGTCTTCTTCTGTCCCGGGCATGTAATTTATCATTAATAATACTGTGAGAATCGCTATCAGGACAACGGCAACAGTTTTATACATCATGTTGTATGAAAAGAGATAATTGATATTTATGTACGACGGTACAGTAGAAGGAAGAACGCTTCCGGTCTATTTCATTATATCATTTGTTTGAAGGAAGTAATATTATGAGCAACCCCAGCATAAAAACAGGTACGGGAGGTAGTTCAAATAAGGACAAGTACCTAGTCGTCGCCCTTCATCAGTTAATGGAAGAGTATGGTTGGAGAGGTATTGAGAAGCATTTCGGCTTTGTAAAACATCATATTATTTATGTCAAGCCTGACTCGCCTCTTGATAAGATCGAACTCAAGGCGAATGTTCTTGGTAACCACATGGATGTGGACTTTTTTGGCGTCACTCCGAAGAAAGGACTTCTTGACAGGGTTTTCGACTTTAACATAAGGATCGTCCGCAAGTCGTTCGAGATCAGTAAATATGTCTCAGATGACATGAAAATACTCAACGAGCAGAGCCTGAGGAACAATATTGTCATAGTTATCAAGCAGCTCGAAGAAGCGGTGGAGAAGAAAGAACAGTGAGGTAATTATGGATAAATTGAATACAGTTCTAATTGCGGTCTTGATCTTTATGTTCGCTGCGGCGGGCGTTTATGCTTTTGCAGGTTATAATGGTAACGATGCCCTTGCTGTTCATTATATGACCGAGCAGAAATGGTCTGACAGTTCATGCGGTGGTTGTCATCCCAATGTGCATGCAGAGGTCGCGGAATCGTACCATGTAGAGCAGGACCTTAATAAATGGACATCTCTCATGGATTACGGTGTAGATATTGACAGTATCCGGGGTGAAGACAGGGCTATGACATATGGTCAGGTCCAGCCTGGTGGCGGATACATGGAGGAATACGGCGTCGAGCTTGACTGTATGGCCTGCCATGAGCAGAACGGCCACTATAATTATGAAGCAAGATCTGAAGCCATAGGTTCGGGAAACTTTGACATGGCTGAAGAGGCCGCACTCGGGGAAGCACGTTCCATAGCGCAGAAAGAACCCCTGTATGTCATGAGCTACATGCTTGACATATTGACCCCGCTTCCTTTGGTTACAGAGATCCACGATGAAGTAAATGCAGGTCCAAGGGCTGAACAGTGTGCAAGCACCTGTCATATCAATGAAGTTTCGCAAACAGGTGTAGCCTGGGCAGACGAGAACTATGCTCATTACGATGTGCACGCAGATCTGAATTGTGTCGAATGTCATGAGACAGAGAACCATCAGATAGGCTCCCCTGCGGTAACCGGTGCTCCCGAATCTGTGGAGACTGCTCATGATGTCGAAGTGAAGAGCTGTGACGCAGTAGGCTGCCACGCCGGTATATCTCATGGTGCGTTGGTCGACGGTCACCTTTCAGCTGTCGAATGTGAAACCTGCCATATACCAGCATTGCCTGGAGCTGGAATCGAAGGAGGTCCTGTTGTCAATTTCTTTAGCTGGGCTAATGGTACCAGAGAAGAAGTGACCTATGATTCAGAGTTCACTCCGACCATTTCGTGGTATGCAGGAATACCCTACGACAGCCTGCCTGTGAGGACAAACATGAGTGATGATGCAACTCTGAAGCCTTTCAATATCATCACCGGTATATGGTGGGACGAGGGCACAGATGCTGAAGTGACTGCAGATCCAAATGGCAGTGCCTCTATAGGTAATCCGATAGCACCAGCAATAGTACAGGAAGCAGATCAGAATGGTGACGGAGAGGTCACGCTTGAAGAGATCCGTTCCTATGATGGTAACTCGGATGGCATTCCTGACTATCCGGGTGCAGTGCTCAGGCATGTGGAGATGTACTTCCCCGTAAGCCACAATATCGCAGGTTCAGAGGTCGGACTTGCAGATCCGTTAGTTTGTGATGATTGCCATGGTGCATCAGCTTCGGAGACATTGCAGAATGTTCACTTCGGACCTGAGATCCAGGATTGTTCAGACTGTCATGAAGAGGATCCGGCTATTAACTGGAAACTCCTGGGATATGAGGCCGATCCGGCAAGTGCTGGCGATTTCTCAGGAACGGAGATAGAGGTTTCAATACCTGGCCAGGCACCCGCTGAGATCGAGAGGGAGCCGGCATTCTGAGGTGATCGTTGTGGAAAGCAAAAGATTGAAGAAAATTCCGGAAAAAGTTACTATTCCCTTAAAACAGCATCAGGGTACGATCTGCGAACCCCTTGTGAAGAAAGGTGATCAGGTACTCATAGGGCAGAAGATCGGCAGATCAACGTCCTATTACTCATCGGATGTACATTCAAGTGTCTGCGGGGAGGTTCTGGCTATAGAAGAAGCGCCTCACCCCAACGGGAACAAGGTTCTGAGTGTGATCATACAGCCTACGGATTCCATGGAGACCGTGGAATTCATCCCCAAAGAGAACGCTTCCCCCGAAGAGTTAATTACTCTGATGCAGGAAGCCGGCATTGTAGAACATTATGGTGCGCCAACGCATACGGTGCTCAAGCCCGAGGGTAAAAGTATAGATCTTGTCCTTATCAATTCCACTGCATCCGAATGGATCGGTGGTAAGTACAAGACACCCAGGGAATATGCTTCCCAGATGATAGATGCCCTCAAGCTTCTCATGAAGGCTGCAGGGGCATCGAAAGGTGCGATAATAATCCGAAAGGATGATAAGGAATCCATTGAGGCATTCGAAGGTGTTGAAGCCAATGGAAAAGTCCTGAAAGTGGCGCCACTCGTGGGGAAGCGTCGGCTCGGGCATTATTTCAGAGATCAGAATTCCAATATCATCGTAGCTTCCCAGGAACGTATCTATGGAAAAAAGATACTTAATTTCTTTACATATAACGTGACAGGGCGCAAGGTGGGGATAGGTTGTGACCCTACAGATGTAGGTGTTGCGGTATGTGGCATCAAATCAGCGAAAGCTTTATATGATGCAGTGCACGAAGGGAAACCATACTATGAAACAGTCATCACCATTGAAGGTAATGTGGACTGTCCTGAATATATGCTTGTTAGAATAGGTACGCCTTTTAAAGATATTATTGAAACCTGCGACTTTAAGGGAGAGATCGGGAAGATCGTCGCAAACGGTGTTATTACAGGTGTTGCTCAGTATACTGATGAAGTGCCTGTGACAAAGGGCACGACGAGGATAACACTTCTGACCAGGGAAGAGGTTATCCGTGATGAGTCCCTTGTATGTATCCACTGTGCACGCTGCGTGGACGTGTGCCCCGTGTCCCTTGTGCCCAGCAGACTTACTGTTCTTGCAGACCAGGGTCGCTTTGATGAATGCCGCCAGATGCACATAGAGAACTGTATAGAGTGTGGCAGATGTGCTTTCGTGTGTCCATCAAAGATCCATATACTGCAACTTATCAGATACGCAAAGAATGCAATAGAGCAAGCTTACGAGGATGCTGCCCCTAAACATTCCTCCAATCTTAAGGTTGGTTGTTGCGGAGGTGAGTGATATGGCTTATACGATTTCAGCTCCACCACATAAAAAAGGAAAGATCACTTTTAGTTCGATAAACTGGAGTAAGATACTGGCTTTGTTGCCTGTAAGTCTTATATCGGTATATTTCTTCGGAATACCTGCCCTGGGGATAATACTGGCAGCAGTAATCGCGGCTGTCATAACAGAATACGGCATACAGCTGATATTCAAGCAGGAGATCACAACAAAGGACGGTCATGCTGCAATGATCGGTCTTATGCTCGCTTTATTGATGCCGCCGGAAGCTCCTTTGTGGCTACCGGTGGTTGGCGCCTTCTTTGCCATAGCCATTGGTAAGCATGCCTTCGGAGGCAGCGGCTCCTACATATTCAACCCTGTGCTGGTCGCATGGGTCTTTATCAGGAGTGCCTGGTCAGGCCCTATGACGCCTGTATCCATTCCGCATATCGGACAGTTCTCAGACCTTTTCCTTGAAACTGGTGCCGGTCTGCTTGTGGGCGTATCACCAATCGCGCTTTTAACCGGGGTTTATCTGATCTATAGGAGGTACATTGAATGGAGAGTACCACTGATGTTCTTCCTTACTGTGTTCTTCTTCAATCAGATCATAGCCTTTGTCACTGAGATCATAACCCTTGTACAGGAAGGCGTAATGAACCCTCTCATATATCTGGCTACGATGTTCACTTTCCTGGAGTTCAATGAAGAGCTGTCATATGCACTGGTAGGCGTCGTTCTTTTTGGTATGCTCTTCCTGGCAACAGATTCACCAACAACCCCTGTTACGAAGAAGGGTCGCCTGATCTATGGAGTTACATGTGGCCTGCTTGTTTCCATATACGGACTGTTCGGTAATTATGTGGACGGAACCCTATACGGTATCTTCCTTGCTAATGGTATAGCCGCATTCATTGAAGCCAGGACCATACCTGCATCATTCAACCAGGAGTCAGTCCTTGAACGTACCTACAACCGTATGATAGCAAAGGTTCCCTCTGCATTGAAATTCGAGGTGATATCAGATGACTGAATCTAACAAAGAGATTGCCGTTGTCATAGGGAAACTTGTGCTCATATCGGTTTTTGCCGCATTGCTCCTTGGGATCACATATATCCCTACAAGTGCACAACTGGAAGAGAATATGATAGCCGCCCAAAAGCAGATCCTGGGCGAACTTATGCCCAACGCCCAGAACTTTGAGCCGGTTGAGGGAGCAGAGGATGCTGAAGGTGAGAGGGAGATCCTCTATTATCGTGCTGTCGATGATTCAGGTAACATTATCGGTTATGCTTTCTTTAAGGAGCAAAGAGGTTCACAAGGTCAGATCGTAGTTGCAGGTGCAGTTGATTCATCTTTTAATAATGTACTTGGAATGGATGTTCTCAGCCATGAGGAGACTCCGGGCCTGGGAGCAAGGATAACCACTCAGGAATTCAGAAGTCAGTTCCAGGGAGTTCCCGTATCCCAACTTGCCCTTTCACGTTCAGGTGGATCGATAGATGCTCTTACCGGTGCTACAATCTCTTCACAGGCGGTTGTTGATGCCCTGGATGCAAAGATAGAGGAAATAGAGGGTGCAGAGGCTTAGGTGATATAATGGATCCGTTAAGTGAATATATTCGTGGAATTACAAGGGACAATCCGATCTTCGGACTTGTTTTAGGTCTCTGCCCTACACTGGCGGTGACCACATCGGTAGAGAACGCTATTGGTATGTCAGCAGGTACGGCTTTCGTGCTCGTGTTTGCCAACATCTTTGTGTCAGCACTGAGGAAACAGATTCCTGCGGCTGTAAGGCTTCCAATATTCATCATAATCATAGCTACATTCGTATCGATTGTGGATATGCTGATGGAAGCCTATTTCCCACCCATGTATGCGGCGCTGGGTGTTTTCATTCCTCTTATAGTTGTTAACTGCGTGATTATAGGGCGTGCTGAAGCATACGCTAATAAGAACAATGTGTTCTATTCTTTCATAGATGCGCTTGGTATATCCACAGGTTTCCTGCTGGTATTAATGCTCATAGGCGGGATAAGGGAACTCTTGGGAACAGGACAGATAGTGACCTTCGGTTACACATTTATGTCACTTCCGGCAAACCCTGACGTGACCACCATGATCCTGCCGCCTGGTGCATTCCTGACAATAGGGGTTCTCATGGCCATCGTGAATTACCAGAGGGCTAGAAAGAGAGCAAAAGGTGGTTGAAATGGTAGAAAAAGCTTTATTTGCAATTTTCATGGAAGGAGTCTTCATTAAGAACTTCCTGCTTATACAGTTCCTTGGACTGTGCTCTTTCGTAGGAGTTACCAAGGACTTCAAGAGTGCTGCGGGAATGTCCGGAGCAGTCATATTCGTAATGGCGATGGCTGCCACGGTATCATATATAATATATACCTATATTCTGGTGCCAACAGGCATGGAATTCCTTGACCTGATAAGTTTCATCGTGGTCATTGCTGCACTTGTACAATTGGTCGAGTTCGTTGTCAGGAAAAACATCCCTGCGCTCTACCGTTCACTCGGTATTTACCTCCCGTTGATCACAACGAACTGTGCTGTGCTTGGTGTGGTACTGCTCAATGTACTTTCCGAGTATAACCTTGTACAGAGTGTAGTGTTCGGTATTTCTGCAGGTATTGGATATACTATTGTCATGATGATGATGGCATCCATAAGAGAGCGCTCGACATTCGTCCATATCCCTTCCTCGATAAGAGGCCTTCCACAGGCATTCTTTATAGCAACGATGCTGTCCCTGGCTTTTGTTAATTACTTCTGGGTGATCCCGATATGACCGAGCTCAGCAGTTTCCTTATACAATCAATGGCCATTCTGGGAGGTCTCGGCCTTGTTGTCGGTATAATGCTTATCGTCGCATCCAAGAAATTCAAGGTGGAAACCAATCCTCTTGTGGAAGAGATCATCGGTGTCCTTCCAGGTGCCAACTGTGGGGCATGTGGTTTTGCAGGATGTGCTGACTTTGCGGAGCGTGTGGTAAATGACGATGCTCCGATCAACGGTTGCCCTGTCGGAGGATTTGATGTTGCAAAGGAGATCGGTGGAATTCTCGGACAGGAAGTTGCCGAGGGTGAGGCCAAATATCCATTCGTCAGATGCCACGGAGGTTTCAACTGTGTCGACCGTTTCGAGTATGTCGGCTTTGAGGACTGTAGGGCCGTGATGATGCTCTCAGATGGTGAGAAAGGCTGTAATTTCGGCTGTATGGGTCGCGGTACCTGTGTGAGGGCCTGTCCCTTCGATGCAATTTACATCGGTGAGGACCGTCTTCCACATGTGAACAAGAACCTTTGCACCAGTTGTGGCCTCTGTATAGCCTCATGTCCTAACGATATCCTTGTCTTTGCAAAGGAATCAGAAAAAGTGCATGTACGCTGCATGTCACAGGATAAAGGAAAGGCTGTCAAGGAAGTCTGTGCCGTTGGCTGCATAGGGTGTAAGATATGTGAGAAGAACTGTCCTGAAGAGGCTGTCAAGGTCACCAACTTCATTGCGGTCATCGACCAGGACAAGTGTACGGCTTGTGGCATATGCGTAGAGAAATGCCCGCAGAACACTATAGAGATAAGGTGATATCATGACTTATGATACAAAACTGGGTTTGGATGAGAATATAGTTGCAGCTTTGAGCTATGTCGGTATCTGGATAGCAGGCATTTTGATCTTGCTCATCGAACCGGATAACAAATTCGTCAGGTTCCATGCAATGCAGTCGATCATGGTGTTCCTGCCATTGTCCCTGATCATCTTCCTTGTGGCCTGGGTACCTTATGTAGGGTGGGTCATAGCTGATTTCATGGGATTCCCATCTATGTTCCTTGTACTTCTGCTTGCTTTTCTTGCATTCAGGGGTATGAAGTTCAAGATACCAATCATAGGCAACTATGCCTACAAACTAATATACGAATAAAAGCAATTTGAGTCAGATGCCTGCGGGCTTCTGGCTCATAACATCTTATTTTTATTGCATACGAAAGGTTAAAAAATAACGCTTACCTATTTATGCCACCAAATACTATTTTTTCCAGCCGGAGGGGTAGAAATTAAAGAAGAGATATGGATTGAGAAATACAGGCCCTTTAAGCTTGATGATGTGGTCGGTCAGAGCGAGACCGTTGAAAGGTTGAAATCCTACATTAAAACAAGGAATCTGCCTCATCTTCTGTTCTCCGGTCCTCCCGGCGTGGGAAAGACAGCTACTGCCGTATCCATTGCGCGTGAGCTCTTTGCTGAATCATGGCGGGAGAATTTCACGGAACTCAATGCATCTGATGAGCGTGGGATCGATATTGTAAGGACCAAGATCAAGAACTTCGCGAAGACATCCCCAATTGGCGGTGCTGATTTCAAGATCATCTTCCTTGATGAGGCCGATGCGCTGACCTCGGATGCACAGTCAGCCCTCAGGCGTACCATGGAGCGCTATACCAATAACTGTCGTTTCATTCTTTCATGTAATTATTCATCCAAGATAATCGAACCCATTCAGTCAAGGTGTGCAGTCTACAGGTTCCGTCCCCTTTCCGACGAAGCGGTTGCAGGTCGTGTGCGTTTTGTGGCTGAGAATGAGGGGCTTGATATTGCCGAGGATGGTGTGGATGCTATCAAATACGTAGCCCAGGGCGACATGAGAAAAGCCATCAATGCTCTCCAGGCTGCCGCATTGATCGCAGATACCATTCATAAGGATGCCATCTATAAGATCACGGCGACAGCACGTCCGGAGCAGGTCCGTGAGCTCATCGAGACAGCTCTTTCTGGTAATTTCACTGCGGCAAGAAAACACCTGGACAGTTTCCTGCTGGAGCAGGGCCTTTCAGGTGAGGATGTCGTCGGCCAGATATACAGGGCAATGTTCGACGTAGACATACCTGAAAGAAAAATGGTCGAACTGGTGGATATCATAGCAGAGGTTGATTTCAGGCTAACCGAAGGCGCCAACGAACGCATCCAGCTTGAATCGCTGCTTGCTCACTTCGCACTGTCAGGATCGGAGTGAACCGCATGTCTGTGGCGGATCATCTTGTCGATATATTGAGCTCTGTTCCCGACTGGCTGGCAACCATCATAATAGCTGCAATTCCCATAGCCGAGCTAAGAGGTGCCATACCTGTTGCAATACTTAATTACGGAATGGCTCCATCGTATGCGTATTTCCTCGCAGTGCTGGGAAATATGCTGCCTGTGATTCCTTTGCTTCTTTTCCTTGATCCCGTTTCGACATACCTGAGACGCTTCAGGGTATTCGATATGTTCTTTTCCTGGCTCTTCGACCGCACCCGGCGAAACCATACAGAGAGATTCGAAAAATACGGCACCATGGCACTGACGCTATTTGTGGCTGTTCCTCTGCCTGTTACGGGTGCATGGACCGGTTGCGCCGCTGCCTTTGTTTTCGGAATACAGTTCAGGCATGCTTTTCCGGCAATACTTGTAGGCGTTATGATAGCAGGTCTGATTGTCAGCCTTGTCACAGTGACAGGTATCAGTTTGATTGACCTTTTCTAAGGCAACGTCTGAGCGTTAAAAGAGTATGATAAAAAAGAGAACTATATCAAACAAGAGCTGAGGACTTATTTGTCCAGCATCTCTTTTGCGAGTTTGATATCTTCTGATTTCACGGTTTTTCTTCCGGCATGTTCTGCCAGTTTGATCGCTTCTCTTGAGATCTCCAGTCCATATGATTCAAGCATCTCTGTGAGTTCTACTGCAGCTGATTCACTAACTCTCTGAGCACCAGCGTTCCTTATTACTCTTTCAATGGGTGCAAATGGTATTATTGTCATAAATATCCCTCTATGAAACTTACATCTTCTAATGGAGCATTCTATATAAGTCAATTGGTAAATAAGGTATATAAATTTGCTTAATTCTGTATTAATGTTCAATATCTGTATTTAATAGATATTTACTCATTCAAAATACAATTGAGCATCAGGCAGGATGGTTTTCCGATGTCTGATTTCAGGGACCCTGGCACCCGAAGGTAATCATTTGTGTTTCATCTTCTCTGCAAGGTCCTTTCCCAGACGGTTGCACTCAAGAAGGTCCTTTTCCGTAGGTTCGTGCAGTACCCTCAGTACCGGATCGATTACCACCATCCCTCCGCTGCGCAGTTTCTCAGCTATTTTCACAGGTGCTTCCCCGCTCCATCCATAGGACCCAAAGGCTGCACCTATCTTTCCTTCGACTCCGGCTTCCACAAGTTTGTCAATGAACTTTGCGATAGGTTCTAGCATCGTATAATAGAAAGTCGAAGAACCAACTGCTATGGCATCATATTCAGCTGCTTCCCTGGGATCCCACTCATAGAAATTGTCTATGTCTACATCCACATGGCGTTCCGTTGCTCCTTCTGCAATGGCCTCTGCCATCATTTTCGTATGCCCCTGAGTACTTAAATATACAATTGCAAGTTTTGGCATTGATTTCCCTCCATTTGGAGATCGTGTCTGCATATCAGTCTCAAACACCACTCCCCAAAGCAAGTGCTGTCTGATTGTTGATATATTTTTCTTTCCGGTTTATTGCTTTGGACTGATCATACCGTCTGGTTATGTTTATTGCTGATGACCTGATATTCTAAATAATACTAACCTTCTTTCTGAAACGGAGGCCACTATGGATGAGAAAGCTGCGCCCCATGTAGAGGAATTAAGCAGGGCGCTTGGGAATGAATATAAGGAAGAGATAAGGGCGGAACTGGAAAAGTTGCTGAGTTTTAAGGTTCCCCTGGAAGAAGCAAAGAAGACCGTTATCAACAAGTTCATGCTGAGGTCCCCGTCCGCTGTCTATGTAAAGGACCTTGTTGCAGGAATGAGCGGATTTGAGATCACAGGGCGTATCATAAGCATCGAAGAGAAAAAGGTTGTCGTGAAGGATGAGCACAGGATCATTTTCTCCGGCTCTTTCGGTGATTCTACGGGAATCTGTTCCTTCACCTGCTGGGATGATATGTCACTTAAGGCAGGTAATGTTGTAAGGATCAGGAATGCATACGTGAGGATGTGGAACAACCGGACGGAGCTTTATTTCGGTAAACGTTCAATTGTAGAGAAACTTCCGGATGATTATTTGCAGGATATCGATACATCATCTCTTTCCGGTCCGAAGAAGCTTCAGGACATCTCTTCTGTTGATGTGCTTGCAAGTTCCGTTGTGGTCATACTTGAGATGTATCACAGGGATGTCACTTTGAAAGGCAAGATTCAGACCATAGTCGAGGGTGTTATAGCAGACGAGACTGGAAAACTCCCGTTCACTTCGTGGATATCATTCAAGGGCATCGACATTGGCAGTTTCCTCCGATTCGAAAGTGCAGCTGTCAGGGTTTTCAGAGGTGTGCCGTCAATCAATTTCAATGAGAGTACGGTCATAGAGCCGATCGAACAGCCCTATGAGCTTCCCTTCACACTGGACTCTGTGAGCAAAGCACCTGAACCATTGCCAATCGCCCGAATACTGGAAAAGAACGGCATGTTCGATGTAATGGTCATGGGGGATATCATCTCTGTAAGGCCCGGCTCAGGAATGATCGAGCGATGCCCTGTATGTAACAGGGTTACTCAAAAGGCAAATTGCCGGGCTCACGGCCAGGTGGACTGCGTCTCGGACATGCGCATGAAATTGATACTTGATGACGGGACCGGTTCTTTGCATGTTATGCTGAACAGCGAATTATCGGAGTCCATATACGGAAAAAGTATGTATGAGGCCGAAAAGATGGTCCTTGATTCCATCTCCCGGGATGTGGTGTTCGAGGATATGAGGCATAAGCTTACCGGAAAGTATATTGCGGTAAGGGGTAACTCCTCACGGAACGAGTTCGGCGTCACTCTTGTGGCAAAGTCGGCATGGTATCCCGCTTATGATCTTAAGGAAAAGATCGGATCACTGCTCGAAAGGATGGATGGGGAAGGTGATGAGTGATGGCTGAAAGAGAGATGGCTCACAGGTTATTTGCACGGGAGTTCAATGATTCCCGTTTCCAGATCAGCCCCGGTGCTGAGGTTTCGGTTGAGCAGGATCTGCATTCACCTAATTTCCTTGTCACGAAAGCAGGTGCTAAAGTAAACCGTCTTTTTATAGCAGGTGTTGTGACCGAGGTAGAGGACATAGGTAGCCAGAAAGGCGGAGAGAAAGAACTATGGAAAGCGCGCATCTCCGACCCGACCGGCACGTTCACAGTCTATTCCGGCAACTATCAGCCGGAAGCTTCTGTATTCCTGTCAACCATCGAAGTCCCATCATATGTGACGTTAGTTGGAAAGGTTCGTTCATATGAACCGGGGGATGGCTCTGTTTTTGTCTCTATCCGCCCGGAAGAGATCAACCATGCCAGCGAGGACATCCGTAATCGCTGGGTAGTCGAGACCGCAAGGCTGACACTCGACCGTCTGGATGTCTTTGAGGACGTTCTTTCATCAGGCATGAATGAGACTGAGATCGTTGGATTCCTGTCTAAGGGGGATGTTCCTTCTTATTTAAAAGAGGGGATCTGCCTTGCATTGGATTACTATCACACAGACCTGGCTTATCTGAAAGAACTAAAAGAGGATGTCAGGAACGCTCTGGTGTCGATTGGAAAAGGACTCTCTTCAAAGGAAGGTTTCCAGTCCGATGCTGAAGTTGTGGTACTGCAACTTTTAGAGGAAATGAATGAGGGCAGAGGTGTGGAATATTCTACAATGGTGATGGAAGCTAATTCCAAAGATATTTCTGCCGAAGCCGTGGATTCGGCTGTAAGGTCCCTGCTTTCCAGGGGTCATATCTACGAACCAAAGGTAGGATTTCTGAGGCTGGTCCTCTGACCATGTATGACATTCCGTTATTTTCAGAGGCATCCGCCATACTTAAATACAGATACATAATAATCCTGAAAAACGTTAAAATCTTGTCAACAATTTGAGGCACGAGGGTTGATCATGCAGCGTGAAGATATAATTGAACAGGTAAGTTCTTGTATAAAAAATATGAAAGGTGTGGGTGATACCCTTATTCTGACCGAAGAAGATCGCGAGATTATCAGGGAGCTCGAAAAGAAGGCTGATGAGATGACTCTCATGGGTCTTGGAAAAGGTGACAACAAAGGTGTAAAACAGGTCCTGAACAACGATGTCATGTTTGCATTCACCACCAACATGGATTTCAAGTGGCCAGTCGGACCAAATGTTATCCTTATGCATGAGGGTTGTGTGGTTGGTGAGGATGTAGATGATGAGGCCAAACTCGAGGAGTTCAAAGGTTGCAAAACCAACCTTGTCATAGGCAACATTGTCATCTATGATATCAGTGTCCTCAAAAGCATGGATGCAAAAAGGAATCCCCTTATTGTAGTTCTCCCTCCAAAGCCATGCTCCGAGGTCGAAGAACTTCCGGATGTCTGCAATGCAACACTCGCTTCACCTTCTCCGCCAAGTGATGAATATATCAAGGAAAGGCTGGGACTTCAGAACATACATGGCACAGGTTCATTCCTGCTCGGCTTTGATTTTGAGTGCAGTTGTAACTAGTCCCATTGTTCTTTAGTTTTAGCCGGCCGGGATTCCCGGCCAGTTTATCGAAGTAGAGCAAGAAGACCCCGGCCTTCAGGCTCGCATTAAATCTTTGATTTAATGGGAGTTCCATTTCTTCGAAATGGAACACGGGGATGAATTGCGTCCCACCCAAAAAAAACATATATCTTATGTAAACATAGCAAATTCTATTAATCACAATTCTTAATCATGTGATCCTGATGAAAAAAGGAAATGTATATCGAATCTATCCAAACCATGAGCAATGCTCTTTGTTAGAACAACACTTTGGTGCTACTCGATTAGTCTACAACCGATCATTATTCATCAAGAACTTAATGTATGATAAATTCGGGATAAGTCTAACCGAAGTTGATCTTAATAACAACCTTACAACCCTCAAGGAACATTTCCCATGGTTGAAAGATATCAATTCTCAATCATTACAACAGGCCAACCGAAATTTGTTGACCGGGTTCAAGAACTTCTTTGAAGGAAATGCAGATTATCCAACCAGAAAAAATAAGAAAAGCAACCATTTTTCGTTTCAGGTTCCTCTAAATTACCAGATCAACCTTACAACTTCACAGATCTACCTTCCGAAGATCGGCTGGATGAAAATAGTTCTTCATAGGGATTTTCTGAGCAAGGAATTCATCGAGAATGAACTTGTAACTAGGAAAGTTAACGGAGAAATCATCCTTGACCAGAAACTAAACAAAGAATTCAAAGTACTCAAAACATTAACGGTTTCCAGGACATCAGCTGGAAGGTATCATGTAAGTATTCTGATCGAAGATCATGAACCCTATCCAGAACCTGAATCTTTTGCAGAGGAAACAACTGTAGGAATTGATGTCGGGATCAAGTCCTTTGTTGTTCTTTCAACAGGAGAAGAAATTGAGAATCCCAAGTTCCTGAAAAGGTCATTAAAGAAACTTATTAAATTACAGAGAAGTGTATCCAGAAAACAGAAAGGTTCAAAGAACAGGAGAAAAGCAGTTGCAAAATTAGCAAAACACCATCAGTTGATAGCTAACCAGAGAAACGATTTCCAGCATAAGGTATCAGCAAAAATAATTAGCGAAAGTCAAGCCATTGCTGTGGAAGACCTAAATGTTTCTGGAATGGTAAAAAATCATTGTTTAGCACAAAGCATTAGTGATGTTGGTTGGTCTGGATTTGTTAATAAGTTAACCTACAAAGCAGAATGGTTCGGTAAAAACATCCTGAAGATTGGCAGGTTTGAAGCATCATCAAAGTTATGTAATGTCTGTGGATACAAGAACAAGGAACTTACTCTTGATATAAGGGAATGGGAATGTCCAGACTGCAAAACATTACACGATAGGGACAAAAATGCCGCCATAAACATCAAGAAAATTGCATTGAATAACTTAAACACCGCAGGAACTGCGGGAAGAGCCTATGGACTTACTGGCAAAAGTCAGGAGAATGAAGTAGGAAGCCTCGGCCTTTAGGCCGGGGTAGTTCACTTACTCCAGTTTACAGATGTCTGGTTCCGGAAGTCTGATGTGTACAGTTGTACCTGCTCTTTCTATGCTTTCAACCCAGATGTTGCCATGATGAGCTGTTATAATGGACCTGGCTACATATAATCCCAAGCCGTTGCCATTGTATTTCCGGGTCTTTGAACCGTCTGCCTGGTAAAACCTTTCGAAGATGTTCTCAAGCTCATTCTCCGAAATCCCAATTCCTTTGTCTGTGATCTTGAAATGCAGGCTTTTATAACCCTCATATGCTGAGATTTGTATGGTACTTTTCTCTGGTGAGAATTTGCTGGCATTGTCCAGTACCTGGACAAATACTTCTTTCAGGTAAGCCCTGTCACCATAAACAAGAGGAAGTCCTTTTTGCATATCCTTTTCGATTGTTTGCTCTTTCTTATCCATTTCCGGCCTTAATTCGGATATAGTGCTGTCGATGACATCCTCGACCCTTAAATGGGTGAAGGAATAATCTATGTTTCCTGAACTTGCAATGCTCATGAATATAAGTGAATCTATCCTGTGCAGCAGTTTCTCGCAGCTGTCCAGTATTTTGTGCATGGCATCCTTTTGTTTCTCGTTTATGCTACCCAGACTTTCCTCATATATCAGTTCCGAATAGCCTTTAACCGGTATCAATGGTGTTTTCAGCTCATGTCTGAGGTTTGATATGAACTCTTCCTTCATCCTTTCCACAGAATCAAGCTCATTATAGGTACTTTTCAATTCCAGATAACGCCTCAAAGAAAAAACAAGTGCTGCAAGGAAGAGGAAGGAAAAGGTGATTAATATCTCGCCGATTCTCCATCTGATGAACAGATCCGCTTCTTCAGTGAACATCCGGGATATCCCGGCCAGGCTGGTCACAATGAACAATAAAATGGTAATTACACCAATCACGATTGCGTCTCTTGCTACCCTTTCCTGCAGTATTTCTTTTCTGGTGCTTATCGTCTTTTCTCTCATTTTGATGTGTCTGCCTGGTTTTGTTTTCAACGAAAGTGAGTCTCGATTATCTTATTAACATCAGAAATAGCATTCCGATTTGTTATATATAAATATTCTCATATATCATCTTTTTTTGCAGAACGGTTATCGGCACAGCACTCGCAAGTCATGAATGATTCAATTCCATCTCTGGAAAACCGGGTGGAACATAGATAGATGAATGATCCGATCTGAAATAAAAAAGTAAAGAGATTCCCATTCCTGGAAATAGTGTATAATAAAGTTAGAAAAAGGATACAGGCGTATCCTTTTACTCATTTGTTCTCGTATATGTTCAGGGCTTCTTCAACTGATGCATCTTCGATGGTGATGGCATAGATCGCATTGCACATTCTGACTGCCTCATCGAGGGATTTCTGGTGTATGTTCCTTCCGGTCGCATTACCCTGGGCACCGCTGATATGTATCTGGTTATGCAGTTTTTTCAGGAATGTTTCACATTCATCGCTGGATCCTCCGGCACAGACTACTTTTGTCCTTCCGGCAGCCAGAACTGCCTCCTTGAATATTTCTTCAGACTTTTCTCCCTCTTTCTTGGGGTAATTCACCTTCACGAAGTCTGCGTTAAGGGTTGCACCGACGCCTGTTGCTCCTGCTATGAGGTGGGGGTCCTTCTCATCGGCCACTGCAGCTCCTCTGGGATAGATCCAGAGTACGGTTATCAGTCCGTGTTTGTGTGCATCGTATATGAGTTGTGATGCCTGGTTAAGCATATCGGCTTCGAACTCACTTCCCAGATAGATGGTGTATCCTATTCCCAGTATCTTCAGGCCGCTGTTCTCGCGGAACTCCACGACCTGGTCGATGTCATAAAGCTGGTTGCTGAAAGGGTCCATCTGTTTTGTTTTCACCAGGTGCGATTTTGAATTGATCTTCACAAGGTAAGGCACATCAGGATAATCCATGCCATATCTTGCGATAAGCCCTAGCTGAGTTGCAAAAACGCCTATCTTTCCAATGGAGGCTATCTTGAAAAGGTGTTCAGGGTCATTATCATCGGCTGGGATCCCCTCTCCAAAAAAATCGTCATTCAGATGCTCCACTTTTTGGTCACCTGCGAAAAGCATCATCCTTCCTGTTCCCTTTGTAATTTCTATGTAATTGCGAAGGTATGTTTCACGAGCTGCCAGGGGAACGTCTAAAGGTATCCTAATATCTTCTTCCCTAATTGAAACCATTTGTATCACTCAAACCTAAAAATATCTATAATGATATATGCTTTTTTATTGCGTAAGTACCATTAATCATGTTTTTCTATTTTAAACATTGTGTGTGGATCAGGGGGAATGCGAAAGTGCTGACCCTGTGAGTGACACTGATAAGTGGTTAATGATAATGTTTAATATAGTATATTGCATTTGTATAGATGTAAATCGAATAATCCTTAATTGTGTTACGAATATATGATCATTAATACCTGCTTTGGACGACAGCGTACAGAAAACATCACTATATTTTATGAGTGGATCAGATGCTGTGATCTACTTAAATAACATAAATAATGCATACACCAGTGGAGATTTGTTGTGGACTCTATATACTTTTTAGGTCTGGCAGTTTTTGTGCTTTCCATGAGCCTGATTGCCCAATTTCTAAGCAGGCGTTTCAATGTCCCTATCATACTTTTCCTTCTACTTGAAGGTGTATTGGCAGGTCCTGAAGTGCTTGGCATCATAAATCCGATGTTGTTCGGGGATGGACTTACCGCAATCGTTTCATTCTCAGTGGCGATAATCGTTTTTGACGGTGGTTTACACATTGATTTCAAGAGTATCCGTACTGTCCAGAAAACTGCCCTGAAGCTCACGACGATAGGTGTTCTTGTAACATTTATCGGAGCTACTGCGGTGACCTACGCCTTGCTTGACCTGCCCATCGAACTTGCTGCTCTTTTCGGGGCGCTTGTGGCTGCTACCGGGCCTACGGTCATAACGCCGCTTGTCAGGCAGATACATGTGAGCCACAAGTTAAGCAAGATACTGGAGATAGAAGGTGTTCTCAATGACGCTGCCAGTGTTATCCTTGCAGCATTCATGTTTGAATGGATAGTATCCCAGCTTTCAGGCTTCGAAGCGGTTGCCTTTATTCTCCAGAGGCTGCTCATCGGCCTGGTAATAGGTGGCATAAGCGGAGAGATCCTAAAGCGTGCTCTTTCCAGCGGTTCTGTTGTAACCGATCAGACTGCAAGGCTTGTCACCCTTACACTTGTCCTTGCAGCATATGTAACCTCTGAACTGCTTGGCAGCGAGTCAGGAATTCTTGCAGTGGCTGTTTTCGGAATGATGACCGGCACTTCCAATATTCCACATAAGCAAACACTCAAGGAGTTCAAGTCGGACCTTGTCCTGGTAATGCTGTCCCTGATCTTCATACTGCTGGCTGCGATGCTGCGTTTCGGGGATATACTGAACCTTGGATGGAACGGCATCTACATCGTACTTTTGCTTATAATCCTGGTGCGACCTGCAGCGGTTTTCATATCTACCATTAGTTCCCGTCTAAAGACAAATGAGAAGATGTTCATCTCTTTCATCGGCCCAAGGGGAGTTGTTCCTGCATCCATTGCTACGTATTTTGCATTGAGGCTGGATGCCCTGAACATCGAGGGCGGAGAGGTTCTGGTAGGCCTGGTCTTCCTAACAGTAATAATCACAGTTATCATGACAGGAACGTTGGCCAGACGCGTGGCCAATGTACTGGGAGTCATACCCATGGAAATTCTAATAATAGGTGGAGGAGAGGTCGGAAAGATTCTGGCCGAGAGATTTGAGAAGAGAGGCGAAAATGTTGTTGTCGTCGACAATTCCGAAGAAAAGTGCAGCCGTTTGCTAAAACAAGGTATAAGGGTTGTGCATGGCGATGCTGAAGACATAAATGTGCTCAAGGCAGCAGGTATTGAAAAGGCCAAATATGTCGTTGCCACAACGGACCAGGACAACACCAACCTGCTGGTGTCGCAGATAGCTAAGAGCAAGTTCGGCCTGAAGGAAGAGCAGATAGTTGCCAGGGTCAACAGTATGGAGAATCTCCATGCTTTCTGGGACCTTGGTATCCGCTCCATGAGTCCGCAGATGACCACGGCCCTGGTACTGGACAACATGGTCGGAAGAAGTTCTATGTTCTCTCTCTGTGAGGTCGGTGAAGAAGGCGAGATCCTTGAGGTAAGGATCACGAATCCTAAGGTTGTAGGCAAGGCTATCAAGGAACTCTCTCTTCCCGAGAGCAGCTTGCTCCTGATGATTCGCAGGGGCGAGAAGTCTCATATAGCAAACGGGAACTTCGTATTGGAGTTCGATGATCTTGTGACCGTTATCGGCGAGGGTGATGCGGCAAAGGAAGTTGCAGATATCCTGCACCGGTAAAGGAGCAATAAACTACACTGCTGACAGGATTGGAGATTCAGGCATATGCCTGAATACTTTCACCACGCTTACTATTCACCTATATACCAGTACTACATACAGTGTATTTGCCTCTCCAAAAAGACGAATAAACAAGAGGCCCGAGGTTTGAAAATGAAAGAGATTTCAAAAGAGATTAACGAAAAGTTTCTGGAATTAGGCATAGAGATTCCTCTCGAGGACATTGAAGAAAGACTGGATAAGATGATCAATAAGTTCAAGGTCCCGAAAGAGGAAGCAAGAAGGAGTGTTGTCAACTACTTTTTGAAGGAATATAACATTCCCAGGAATGATTTTTATACAGGTCAGTCAGAATCTCCCCAGAAGAAGGTATCTGAACTGAACGTTGATGGTAAGTGGGCGAATGTGAAAGCTAAAGTGGTGCAGCTCTGGGAGAACACCCATGAATCGATATCACAGGTAGGCCTGATCGGTGATGAGACCGGGACCATCAAATTCACAAAATGGGAAAGTGCCGAACTCCCGGATATTGAAGAAGGCAAGAGTTATCTTTTCAAGAACGTTGTTACCAATGAATGGAATGGTAAGTTCCAGGTCAATCTCAATAAGAGCAGTTCAATTGAAAATATCGATGAAGATATGGAAGTCGGAACATCAACTGCGACATTCACAGGTGCCATGGTGGATATCCAATCGGGTTCAGGACTTATAAAAAGATGTCCTGAGTGTAACAGGGCCCTGACAAAGGGTGCCTGCATGGAGCACGGAAAGGTCGATGGTATCTATGACCTCAGGATAAAAGCTGTAATGGATGATGGCACTACGACCCAGGATGCCATTATAAAAAGAGATATTGCAGAGGAAATAACAGGTCTGACCCTTGAGAGCGCAATCTCCCTTGCGGCAGATGCCCTTGACCAGGGGGTCGTACTTGAGCAAATGAAAAAGACGCTGGTTGGCAAGTACTACACTATCAGTGGTTCCAGAGTGGAACGGTATCTTTTAGTTGATTCGATCGATGAGAAAAATGTTCTTGACCGGACGGAACTGGATGAACTGATCAATGCTGCAGAGGTGGTATAAATGGCAGGTTATACAAGGGAAGTTGCACGGAGGGTCTTCGCCCGGGAGTTCAGGGAATCGAACCTGACGTATAAGGACGGTGATGACCAGTACGCTCCACAATATCTCCTGACACCCACCGGTGCAAGGGTGAACCGCATTTTCATAGTCGGTACGCTGATAGAAAAAGAGGATATCGGAAGTGACTCGGAATACTGGCGTGGAAGGGTTATAGATCCCACTGGTTCCTTCATGATATATGCAGGACAATATCAACCTGAAGCTGCTCAGGTCCTTGCAGAGTGCGAGACTCCTGCCTTTGTTGCTATCGTTGGTAAACCAAGCACCTATACCACCGGAGAGGGAGATGTACTTACTTCAGTACGTCCGGAATCAATCTATGTGGTTGACGGGCAGACAAGGGATCTGTGGGTGGTTGACACTGCAAAGAAGACCCTGGCTCGTCTGAAGGAGCTTGGGAATGGCTCATCTGACACGGTAAAAACAAAGGAACACTACAATCCTGATGTAAAGCATTACTATTCAATGGTCTCTGAAGCCCTTAAGTCTCTGAAAGAGACTTTGTGATAGCAGTGCAGGACTTTTCTTGGTGCATATAATATGCACCTTTTTTTTGACCATATCTATATTACCAGAAACAATGACCAAAAGGGTCATAAGCTTCTGAATCATTTATATTTTTGAAGGTGATTTAATGAAAACTTATCTCCTACTCTGGTACAGTAGCGAGGGTGCCATGCCTTCAGAGGTAAACAGGAGTCTTATGTCTCTGGGGTTCGAGCCAGTCCAGGGCGCCTATGACTATGTTTATGGCTGGAGTGACAATGTGGAACTGGATGAGATCCTCCGTTTTGGTGACAAGGTCCAGATGACTCTGAGAGGCACTGGAGTAATGTTCAAAACAGAGACTGTAGACAGTAAGGATCAAAGGTAATATCCTTTTTATTCCCCGCCAAGTTTTCTGGAAAAATCGATATAGCTGCACGATTGTCCGGTAATCTCTATCAGTTTCGTACTCATGGAACCCTTATCTATTACAAGTTCCACGGCACAGGGGTCGGACATCCTTGGTTTGGTCGGTGATCCGGGGCATATCAGTAGTACATCGCTCTTTTCTATTATTGGCCTGTGCAGGTGGCCAAAAACAAGTACGTTAACACCCATCTCAAGTGCCCTGTATCTTACAGGCGTTGTATCAACAACAGAAAGAGCTCCCTGATGCACTACTCCTATTTTGACCCCTTCAACTTCAAAGATCAACTCTTCAGGAAGTATTTCTTTCAGTTCATCTTCGTCAGTATTCCCATGTACCGCTTTTAGTTTTCCGGTAGACTCCAATGCCTTATAAAAAGCTAGGGAGCTAAAGTCTCCTGCATGCACTATCAGGTCATAGTCCTCTATGACCTTATATAGATATTGCGGAATTTTTCCTTCTTCAAGATGTGTATCAGAAATAAGAATGCATCTGACTGTAATTTGGAATCCCTTCTAATGGATTTTCTACTGTATACTCAGATCTACGAGTTCATATTCCAGGTTCTCTGCTTCGAGCCGGCTCAGTATGGCGGGCACTTCCTCGTCAATTGCCAGCACCAGGGATGACAATCCATGATATGCAGCTTCAATAACAGATTCCTTGGCACCGAACATCACATCTGGTTCCAGGTCTATCTTTTTCAAAGCAACAAGGGATTCTACACCAACTGTAGCAATATATGCCTTTGACTTGGCCAAAGACCTCAGGCGTTCCAGATCAACGTTCTTTGATCCTCCGCGTTCAACCCTCGGCACTCTGCAGATAGTTATGCTGGCATTTTCAAGATCAATGAGTCCCAGGAGATCTGTAACTCCTACATCCTCACCTTTCCTGGCATCAGAGATCGTAGTACCTGAAGCACTTGTCACTTCTTCTGTTCCTACATAGAGGAGGCCTTCCCTCATTTTAAGGTAGACGTTTTCGCCTTTGTTGAGATCTTCTTCCGCTATGGCAGTCCAGGTTGAGACGTGGCTTATGATATCACTCATCACATAGCGGGCATAACGTTTCATGTCATTGGCGTTCTCAAGTACCCATTCCACTCCTTGTTTGGTAATGCGATAGCGAACCCTTCCCTCGGAGTAGATATGTCCTTCAGCCACAAGTTCCTTGATGTACTCGGAAACTGCCTGAGGTGTAACGCCTATTTTTTCGGCAATCTCTTTCTGCCTGACATTTGGCTGGTGCGCAGCTACTTCTATAAGTATCTGAAACTTGGTTATGCCACTTTTGCTATGGAGGAGCTCAATCATTCTTTTTCCTCATCCGTTAACTTTAACCTTTGTCCCATTACGGACAGTTTGTCAGAACGTCTGGCAACAGCACGTATGTATAAAGGACTCTTGTTCAATGACCTGGTAAGGCTGCTCATTGAATTATTTCCCTGCTCTACTAAATTCTCAAGTTCTTCGATGATGTCCTGTACTTCTTCATATGGCATGAATGTCAACATAATGATGTCGCTCATATCCTCAAAAGAACACTGAAAATTTGTCTGCACTTTTGAATATGATGTACGATATTCCTTCTCAGGAGTTTTTCCCGGTTCCGGCATATGCCACTGACTTTCGATGAGTCCGCTCTTCTTGAGTATATTGATGCTGGGTGTTACATCGGCTCCCAGTACTTCTTCCAGATCATCTTTGGTCATCCATAGATTAAGTAGTTCATCAAAAACTTTTTTGTGTCTCTTTGATCCAAAAACTTGAAGCAGAGGTACGAGTTCAGAGGGGTCATTAATAATTCTTGTTCGTTTACTCATTTAATTACCTCATATTATGGACCTGTAATAACCACATTTGAACCTCTCCTTATGTTCATGTGGGGGATGTCGCTTGCCCAAATAAATGTAATTTAGTACCTATAATATTGGCTTTTGATAAATAAATGTGTTTTGTTTTCACACAGTTTCAAAATGCAAATCCATCCCGCTCTCAGTCCACTCAAAGCAAGGAACATTACGTTTGTAATTGCTCATTTTTTCATGGAGTGCATGGGTCACGATCGGGAGTGCAATAGTTGCATCTACGAATACCTGTACCTTTTTAGCTTCCTTTGCAATCTTTCCCCAGGAAACTGCCTCGTCAAAGGTGCATCCAGAGAGTCCTCCCCAGTGAGGCGAATCTGCAGTGAACTGTATTGCATACTCATGGCCTGCAACGTCATGTCCCATTATGGAAGCAACGACCTCGGTTTGCTGGATGAAGTTCTTCGGAACGCCGCCGCCTACGTATATCACACCAGTCCTGTCAGATGCCTCGACCATCCTGGTGATCTCGTCAACATCCTTTATCTGGTCGATATTGATGTTTATGCCGTTCCTTCTGGCAATGGTCAGTCCGATGCCAATGGAGCTGTCACATAGCGCCGGTATGAATATGGGAACATTGTTGCGGTAGGCACTTGCAATTATTGAATTAGTGTTGCCCTTTTCAGAGATCTCCTTGCCCAGCAGTCGTATGAACTCCCGGGATGAGTAACTCTTACCATCATGTTGCTTCGCGAAGTTAGCAATGAAGTGGTCGGTGTCCCTGAATTCTCCTTCATAGGCGAACACATCGTAGATCCTGTCGATTCCATGTCCGAAAAGTTCGTCATCGTTTGCAAGATGTGAGCCCACATAGTGTTTCAGGCCCAAGGCTTCGTGACAGTCATGGAAGATATTTGCGCCGGTACTCACAAGGCAGTCTATCAGATGATTTTCAATCAGATAAGTGACGACATTGCGCATCCCTGCAGGTACCATTGCTCCGCTCAGTCCCATGAAGATGGTGGTTCCTTCATCTTTGAGCATGTTCTCCCATACAGCCACGGATTCTGCGAGTTTCCTTCCCTGGAACCCGGTATACTGCATGGCATCCATCAGTTCGCCTATTGATCTCTCATTCACTTCCACGGGCTTGGTGGGAGTTTTAGTAAAATTGTGTATGTGCATCTCTTTTCCTCCAATGATGTTCATATCTGCTTCACTTGGTTGTTCAGCAGAATCGGATCTGCTGACAGGCAGGTGCCATATATGTGCTCATCAACATGTCATTGAATGTAGCCGCAACCTGGGCGGGAGATATGAATCAATTCGTTCTCTTATGCTTGAACGAGTAAGTGCTTATATCTTTAAGATGCCTCCATCGACCAAATATAAAAAAAACATCATCAGTAAGATTGTTGTTTCCTGCTTTCCATCTTACAGTAAGCCAACAGGATTCTCCTAAATGTAAGTAATTGTTCTTATAATTACCTCATACTGAATTCTGAAAGAAATTAACCGATAGGTTTATCCAAGTTTGTTACCAATATTGGTGCGAGAAAAACATGCCTGGGAATCTCTGTTCTAGTATCAATGAAATTTTAGAAGGTAAGCAGCTTTCTATAAGCGCTATTACACGTGAGTTAAAAGAGATTGGTGTCAGTGAACATCGTCTCGTTATGACGGGCTATCTGCGGGCTCTCCGGGATATGAAAAAACTGGATGAGTTCGACATTCCTCCATCCAAGGTTTACAGGAAGGTCGATGGAAAAGAAGATAATTCGCAGGCGGATGTTTATTCATTGATCGGCAGGGAAATCAAGCATTTTGACCATAATATCGCTTTACCCCTTGCAGTGTATGTGTTTACCAACGTACTCGACAGGCCGGTTTTCAAAGAGGAACTGGTCAGAATGGGTTTCACATCCAAGAATATAAGTGATTATCTTTCCCGCCCCAATCATATGATAAAAGAGTCACGCAATGAGAACATCAGGGAATATAGTTCAGGCATAACAAAGATTACCATCCCTCCTGCCGACCCTGCATATGAGGCAGACATGGTAAATAATGATCTTCTCAAAGATGCTAATTGTCTAATGATAAAGATCATCAGGTTATCCCTTGACATGAGCGGTCTTACTCCAAGGACAAAAAGAACAACTATCGCGGATTTCGGATAGGGCAGCAATAAAAAACCAGGACAGCGATAGTATGACCAGAGCGCGGGTTGCCTGCATCCAGACAGATATCTGCCTGTGTCAGAAAGAGAAGAATCTTGAAAAAGCCCTTTCTATGATCACGCAGGCAGTTTCAGAGGGCGCTGAGATAATAGTATTACCGGAAGTGTTCTCCACCGGTTTTTGTTATGATCGCATGCAGGATTCAGCAGAGGGACCGGATGGAATTACATTAAGATTGCTCTCTGAATTCACAAGTGAGAATCAATGCGTTATAGTATCCTCCATCATCGAGAAAGAATCATCAAAAGAAGGTGACAGATACTTCAATCTTGGTTTTTGCATGGAGAACGGCACGATAATGGGTACTTACCGGAAAACTCATCCATTTAAGAGGGAAAAACAGTATTTCAGTCCGGGAAATGTTATCTCTCCCATACGGCTGCAAAGCAAGGATCTGACGATTGGTCTTCAAATATGCTATGAGCTGAGGTTTCCGGAGGTCGCAAGAAAACTTTCCCTGATGGGTGCTGATATCCTGATCACTGTTGCTGAATTCCCAAAACCCCGGCAGGAGTTATGGCATACTCTTGTCAGGGCACGGGCGATAGAGAACCAGATACCACATATTGCCTGCAATCGCACAGGCAGTGATCCGGAATCTTCCTTTTTCGGTTCTTCAATGATAGTTGATGCTATGGGTGAAGTAAAAAGGGAAGCAGGTGAAGAAGAGTCTATCCTGATATATGGCATAGATACGGCTGAAACATCAAATGTCAGGGAATGCATAACTGTTTTCAAGGACAGAAGAGCTGACATTTACTGAATGGTGGCTGAAATAGCCATTGAATCCTCAACGACTAAGTGTGACCCAGAAAACACTTCCCTTTCCGGAAGGATTGTTTTCAACACCAACATCACCTTCATGGAGTTCCATGATACGCTTTACGATAGCCAGTCCCAGTCCTGTTCCCTTTATATTCATTTTTCCTGCGCGTTCGAAGCGATTGAAAATGAGGACCTTGTCATTATCTGAAATACCATCTCCCTCATCAGTGATCGATACTTTCCACCCATTGTTATTTTGCCCGGTGACCGTTACTTCGATCGTAGTTCCTTCAGGTGAGTACTTTATACTGTTGGAGATGAGATTGGAGAAAACCTCTTCTACAATTTTATTCACCTTTGCGGGATAATATCCTCCTTCCCTGAACTCTATCTTCATTTGCTTTTCATCAGCTTTTGGCTGCAGGCTCAGCACAACTTCTTCCAGGATACTTCCTATATCCATTTCTTCAAAGTCCAGTTCTTCAACACTTTCCAGTTTGGCAAGGTGGGCTGTATTCTCGATCATTTCGATAAGTTTGAGGTTATTCCTCTCTATCGTCTTCAGGGCAGATGTCTTCTGAGTATCTTCTTCATATTCAAGAAGGTGTTCCACATATCCTTTTATCACGGTGGCAGGATTTATCAGGTCATGCCTTAGGATATCGGTAAAAAGGTCCTTTAATTCGTTTGAATGCCTGAGCTGGGCAAAGTACTGCTTCAGTTTCTTCTCGGCGGCCATCCTTTCCCTTACTTCTATTTCAAGTTCCCTGTTCTTGGAATTCAGCTCCGCTGTTTTTGTCTCTATCTGATTCTTCAGGACAAAGCTTAGGATTATAAGTATAAGGAGGAGCCCTCCGCCGATGCCTACTGTGAGCTTGAGCCAGGTGGGACTTTCCCATGTGCTGAGGTTTGCAGGTTGGCCATTCTGCGAGAAATAATAAACATAACCGGGGTCCTGTTTCAGTTGTTCGATATTCATGTCGATTGTTTCTGCCATTTGCATGCCTGTGTTGCCCGACAGGGCAAAGACCATGTCTGTAGGTGCAATTACAAAAGACATTCTGTATAAGGCGTATTCGTCCTCATAGACATCCCCATATAAGTTTGAAACAATTCCTGCATCAACTTTTTTTTCAGCCACCAGTTCAAGAACTTCTCTGTAACTGTCTGTTTCCACGAACTGAAAACTGGTGTTCGTGTTCGTAAGACTCGCGTTCAGGTCTTTGTAGAACAGGTCAGAACTGTACACAGCTATTCTTTTTCCCTGAAGGTCCTGCATGGACCGTATTCCGGAGCCCGCATATGTGTAGGCAACACCCCATGCCGTGGTGATGCTTTCGCTCGTAAGTGTATATTTTTCATCCATCTCCGGAGAATTGGGAACCGCAACAAGGATGTCAATATCACTTTTATCCAGTCTGTCAAGGTTCTTTTCCCATGATCCCTGGATATAATCTACTTTCCATCCTTCTTTCTCTGCAATGGTTCCTATTATGTCAGCATAGGGTCCTGTAACCTCTCCGTTCTGACCAATGAATACAAGTGGCTCACTATGGAATACACCTACTCGTACAATATTGTCGGAACTCTCTGCAAGGACGGTGGGTACCAGCAGTAACAGAAGGGATGCCACTATAAGGCATCTGAGAAATTCTTCGGATCTGGTATTTCTGTTTTTCAGGTTTTTCCCATCCATTGTGCAGGAACTATGCATTATATAAATAATATATGTGTCTTTTATATATATTTGTTTATTTGAAAATATATGAACTTTGCAATAATCCGTTGCCGGTACCGGCTGGACAGTTCTCTAAAACAGTGGATCAAAATAAGAAAGAAGGCAAAGTCTGTGTGACAATGCCGCAAAAAAGTTCATTCAAGATATATTGCAGGTCTCAGGGGTGCTGCAAACCTTGACTTATTCTCCGGGTCATATTCCGGGGAATCTGCGGTGTATACCTCTATCGGACATCCTATCTCATTTGCGAGACATCCGCTGTTCTCCCGGAGTATGCTCTGCTCATCAAGGTCAAAATCAAGCAGCATTTCGAACCTTTCGATTTTCATGCTGGTGATGTCCGGGACAAGTTTTTGCACATATTTTGGTATCTCTTTGCCATACTGGCGATTCTCCGGATCAGCCATAAGGGCCTTGATGAGCTTTCCTGGGTTGAGGTCCTCTTCCTGCAGCATCTTCAGAGCAAGCTTGAATGCCTTTGTCTTCCATGCAGGGGATGTGTAAAGCACAGCCTTTTTAGGGGTGAGCTTCGTGACCTTGATGATCTCCTCGATGTCGGAGAGGGTATTACAGATGAGTTCCTCTGCAAGTTCTGCATCGTTGTCAACATATCGTGGGCAGAAAATCGGGTATTGTGCCATGGACACGAAGTCTCCTTCGGCGTGTCCCATTTCAGACCATATCTGTTCGCAGATGTGAGGTGTGAAAGGTGCCATCAGGCGTACCCATGTATCGAGGACGTCATAGAGAACTGCTCTTCCGCCGCGTCTCTGGTACCACTTTACATCATTATAGAGCAGGAAGAAGGCATTTTGCAATGCACCCCTTGTCCTGATGGACGTCATATCATTATTTGTCTCCCTGACGAACTGCTGCAGCCTGCTAAGCATCCAGCGGTCGATGAGCTGTAGTTCCCCTTCGATCCCCGAACTTGCTCCAGAGTCGATGATCTCCTTTGCCAGTTTGTAGAATCTCTCCATCTGCTTTTTGGCACTTTCAACTCCTGAGTTCCTCCAGTCGGCATCCTGGGTCTGCTCTGCACTGGAGAGGATGTACATACGTGATACATCGGCTCCATAGGTTTCCACGGCTTCCTTCATGGTCAGGATAGGTCCCTTGGATTTGCTCATCTTCTGGCCTTCCAGCGACACGAAGCCATTCACAGCCAGCGCACGCGGCCACTTATCCTCGTCGAATATCGCCACATGATGGAAGAGGAAGAAGAGCAGGTGGTTTGGTACGAGGTCCTTTCCTGAAGACCTGAGGTCTACCGGGTACCAGTAATCAAGATCAGCTTTCATATTTGCGATTAGCGGTTCATCGAGTCCGGTGTCCCCTGCAACTTCCTGTACCGTACCTTTCCCGAGCAGCACATAGTCAAAGAGTGAGGGTTTAAGTTGTTCCGGCAGGATTCCATTTGAAAAGAACTTGTTGGTGATGTAGTAGGACATGTAGATGGTGGAATCTCCAAGGGATTCGATAAGCCAGTCCGTGTCAAAGGGCAGTCTTGTACCGAGTCCCTTCTTCCTGGCGCATGCCTTATCCTTGAGCCAGTCGACCTTGTTGTTGAATTCGACCCGGATCTCTTCGGGGATTATCTCCATATTTTCTATGCACCTGTAAACCTTGTCCTTCCACTCGGGGTTGGAATAGTTCAGGAACCACTGTCCTTTGACCATGTTGACAACACATGGCGTTCCACAGCGGCAGACCACGGGTTCGCTGAATTCGTAGAAAATCTCTCCAATCCCTTTTGAAAGAAGGTCGCGTGTCAGGACGTCCTTTATCTTTGAGACAGCAATGCCTGCGTATTCCCCGGTATTCTCCTTTAGCACGCCACCATGGAACTCACGGCGGTAGACAAGCTTGGTCGCCTCTTCGGCCCTGGGGTCTTTCTGGTCCCTGACCCCGAGCTGTTCAACAGCATCAACTGCAGGATATTCTCCGAAGTCCTTCACTTCGATGAGTGAGATGAACTCGATATCACGAACGTTCTCGGTGATGCCATACCCGGAAAGGTCCTTGTCATACAGGTCCTTGACAGCAAGGTAATCGTAAGGTGCATGTGCCGGTACACTCATGACTATGCCGCTTCCGTTGCCTCCTTTCACGAAGGATGCCGGCAGTGTGATAATCTCTTTTCCTGTCAGCGGGTTCTTGACCTTGATACCGATGATCGATTCGGAGGGCACGTTCTCTACAAGTTCGACTTCCCTATCGGTATAGGTCAGTTTGTTGTATGCTTCCTTGCTGACTACCCAGAACTCCTCTTTCCCGTCCTGCTTTACCTTTATCTTAACGTGTTCAATATCCGGGTTGACCCACAGGTTTGTGACACCGAAGATAGTCTCGGGACGCAGGGTGGCACAGGGCAGGATAAGTCCGTTGTACTCGAACTTGATGAATGTGAAGTCTACGATAGTTGCATTCTCGCCGTGGAGGATGTCATGATCCTCTACGGGGTTATTGTCATTCGGGCACCATTTTACAGGATGCGACCCCTTCACGATAAGGCCCTTGTCATGCAGCAGGTTGAACTGCCATTCAATGAACTTTTTATATGTGGGGTCTGTGGTGGTGAACTTCCTGCGCCAGTCAATGGAATATCCAATGGAGCGCATTGCTATTTCCGCTTCCACGCTGAAGTAGTCCACTATCTTTTCCGGTGTGTCCAGTGATGGCAGGATGTCCTCCGGGATCTTGTGCAGCCTGGAATACACGTCCATTGTCTGCGGGTCCCTGTTGGCAATAAGTTCCGCAAGTCCCACTATGGGTGTACCGGTAACGTGAAAGCCCATGGGATAAAGCACATTGTAACCGAGCATCCTTCTGTGCCTTGCGACAACGTCACCTATGGTGAAGGTCCTAGTGTGTCCAGCGTGTAAGTTGCCGTTCAGGTAAGGGTAGGGGATGGTTATGAAGAATTTTTCCCTCTTGTCGGGTTCCGGTTCGAAGACCCGGCTCTCGTTCCAACGGCTCTGCCATTTCTTTTCTATTACATGCGGATTATAATCCTGTTCCATTGTTCGCACCTTCTCACGCCGGTTTTAGATCCATGATGAAATTGTAAGCTACTTAGCAAAATGTAAATATTAACTTTATGTCTTTAACTTTGAAAAGACAATCTTTCTGATATTAGGTTCTTGTGCTGCTAATAAGTGTCAAGCTAAATAAAATAAACGGAAATAAACGCTGTTTTAGTTTTGCTTCTGCCTTTTACACACAAGAACTAAGCCAAAAAAATCACGTTTTTCCAACAGCCTCCTCACTCTCTCATTTCTAAGGGCTCGCCGCAGCAGGGGCACATGATCCTGCCTTCATCACAGATGTCACAGGGTGTGACTACCTCCATCTCGAAACCGCAACTTCCACATAAGTAACGTTCTCCCACTTGCATATCACAGGATTTGTCCATATTATCTTACCTCCCATCATTACTTTGCTTCCCCGGAAAATATAATTTGCGCAGATATGTGCAGAACATTTTCAGAGGCACCGATATGCTTATCGGGAATAGCTCCAATTCCAGCACATGGATTTTAGATTATTCTGCGGCCATAAAAACATAGAGAGCGTTCCGGATTTCCTGGCACAGGTCTCGTCGGTCTCTTCGGAGAACGGGACAATCATCCAGGCTATGGATGCAGGAAAGATCGCAGGAGAGAAGCATGTGATATTTGCCATTGAAAAGGCATTGCGTGCAATAGATAACAACTGTAATGCGGCAAAGGACCCCGGTATTGAGATCATGAGGTACGCCTCGGGAAAAAGGCAGATAGGGGAAGCATTTTCCATGGGTGTGCATG
>JAWSUM010000001.1:0-99627 GCA_033549165.1 Methanolobus sp. | reverse complement strand
AATCTGAAAGTATATTGATACTTGGGTCCAACATTGAACTGATCGGGCAGATAATGCCGACAGAGACATCAGAAATTGAAAGTAGCTTTATTGCAAAAAATGATCTGAACCCCAATGCACATCAGTTCCCTATAACACTCAAATATATTGACGAACTGGGTGCAAATCATACGTCGACATACAATATCGGAATCAACATACTGAACCGGGCAGACATTGGAATCCAGAGTATAAAGATAAATCCAACCCAGATTACTCCCCTCGATGAAGTTCACATAGCTGGAATTATTGAGAACACAGGGAACGGTGCTGCAGAGCAGGTGGTTGTGGAACTGGAAAATGAAGATAAAAGCTACAAGTCTTTCATTGGGCAACTCAGAAGCGACGATGATTCTCCTTTCTATTTTGATATCGATCCTGGTTCTGTAGGGGAAAAGAACCTTAACATAACCATGCACTACACCGATGATTTTGGCTCACATCAGATCCAGCAGTCAATACCAATGGAAGTAGAAAGACCAAAGACCAATATTATCCTGATTATTGCCCTATTGATTGTAATAGCCATACCAGTGGCCTATTTTGTGCATAAGAGAAGGCGGAGTGAAAATGCAGAGCAATGATCTTAAGGTAATGTTTTTCCTAGCCTACAAGAACCTTACCAAAAGCAAGATCACTTTCATGGTCATTGTTGCCGTAATGGCGATGAGTTTCCTCTCCATTACTTTTTTTGCTTCGATCATTGATGGCCTGGGATATGAATTCGAAGAAGGGATGATCCGGGGGCAAACCGGACATCTCATGATAGAACCTCAGGAAGATGAGCTTTACATTTCAGGTTCTGGGGACCTTGTAAAAGACATCCGCAGAATTCCCGGCGTTGTTGGGGTTGCAAGAAGACTTGATGCAAGTGCGGTGGCAAGGTATGAAACAATAGAGATCGGGAATCCCGTTCTCTTTATAGAACCTGAAAATGAGAAAGATGTATCAGATTACTCGAGTAGTGTTATTGTAGGAGAGTATCTTTCAAAAAGAGATACGGATGAGTTACTGATAGGAGCGAATCTGGTTGAGTCCTATGCTGCAGAAGGAGACACCCAGAAGAGATTTGATGTGGATGTGGGAGATAAGATCACATTGAGCTTTAGCAATGGGTTCGTAAAAGAGTACAGAATAAAGGGCATATATAAAACAGGATCACGATTTGTGGATGACAAAATAATTATCAACTTCGACCAATACCAGTTGATATTTGATTCCACGGACGATATCGCATCTAACATCCTGATAGCACTTCCTCAAAGAGGCATGGAAGAATCCTATACAGAACAGATCATCGACCTTGGGGTTAGTGAACAGATAAATAAATGGCAGACAAAAATGGGAGCCGTAAATCAGTTTGTAGGAAGTCTTCAGATAACAAATCAGATCACAGGTACCATCGGACTTCTAACTGCTTTTGCAACGATATATATAATAATATTCATCAATGTCACGAACAAAAGAAAACAGATAGGTATACTCAAGGCAGTAGGCATTAAAAAGCAAATTATCCTGGGGTCGTATGTGTTACAGTCACTGGCCTATGGAATCACAGGAGTAATAATAGGAAATATAGTAATGAAGCTGTTACTTTTACTTCTGTCGATACATCCGCTTAACATGCCAATTGGACCGGTGATCCCCATTCTGACAACAGAGAGACTACTGACAACATCCGCCACACTGATACTTGCATCGGTAGTAGCCGGATTTTTCCCCTCCAGAAAAGCAGCTGATGAGAACATACTGGATGCAATATTCGGAGGGTGAACATGAAAAAAACGATAATCAATGCCAAACATATTGAAAGATTTTATGCCACGGGTGCTGTTAAGACCTACGCTCTCAGAGATATAAGTATTGATATAGAGGAAGGTGAATTTGTTGCCATCATGGGAAAGAGTGGGAGTGGCAAAAGCACCCTATTACATCAGCTGGGACTTCTGGATAAGCCTACAAAGGGAAGTATAATCATAGACGGAAATGATGTCATAAACATTTCTGAAAAAGAGAGGACTAGGTTCAGACTCCATGAACTAGGTTATGTTTTTCAGTCATACAACCTGATACCGGAACTTACAGCTCTGGAAAATGTCTATATCACGGCAATGGCCAGGAATCTGAAAAGAGAAGAGTACGAGAAAATGGCAGAGGAGATTCTTGCTGCAGTAGGACTTGAAGACCGGGTGTATCATTACCCTTCAGAGCTTTCCGGAGGGCAGCAACAGAGAGTGTCCATTGCAAGAGCATTGGTCAATAAACCAAAGATCCTTTTTGCAGACGAGCCAACAGCTAATCTGGATTCTGCATCCTCAGAGGATGTCATAAACCTGTTCAGGAAATTCAATGAGGAGATCGGGCAAACCATAGTAATGGTCACACATGAAAAGGATGAAGGTGAGAAGGCAGACCGGATTATCTGGGTCAAGGACGGATTACTGGATACAGACAAATTGTAGAGTACATAATATTAAAATCAAAAATATAATAGGATACTGGAGTAACTACGGAAGAGAAACAATTGATCAAATTAGAAAGAGTTTACGAACAGCCAACCGAACAGGATGGAATACGGGTGCTTGTAGACAGACTCTGGCCACGAGGACTTCGCAAAGATGATGCCATGATTGATCTCTAGTTAAAGTAGATTGCTCCAACGGACAAGCTTAGAAAATGGTTCTCCCATGACCCTGAAAAATGGGATGAGTTTAAACAAAAATACAATGATGAGCTGAATCAATATAATGAGTATGTACAAAGACTTCTGGACATCGCAAAAGAAAATGATATAACTCTTTTATACTCTGCAAAGGATAAGAAATTCAATAATGCTGTGGTCCTAAAAGAATACTTGCAGAGACAACTAACCAACAAGTGTGAATGCCAGCCATCCGATAAAAATAAAAGCAATCCTGCAATCGATATGCCATTATTTCTAATTTAATTGTTACTCTCTTACTTAGTCTCCTTTTACCGTATAGACGCACTAGAACAGAAGTTAGAATCGATATTAGAAGCTTTAGAATTAGAAAGTGGGCCCGGGGAGATTCGAACACCCGACCTCTGCCGTGTGAAGGCAACGTCATGACCAGCTAGACCACGAGCCCAGAAACAGTGATAGATACATATGCAAGGCTATAAACGTATCGCATCATCGGATGTTAGCCGTTCAATTCGATCTTGATTTCAACAGTGCGTATGTCAATAGTGATACTATGATAGCACTACCGAATACTGACACAAGGGCAGTTGTCGGGGAAAGATATGTGTATGCAGCGATTGCGATAAGTGTTCCCAGTACAAATGCGATCGGTATCAGCACTGAATTTTTGATCAGCGTCTTCTGGTCCAGGTCGAGGTCTGTCATGTAGTTCAATCCAAATTTCTTACTGTCGTTATATATAATTAGATTAATATTGATGTCGAGATATATAAGCTTATCTAAAAATTATAACCGATGATTCTGCTTCTGGAGGTCCCGGGCTGGATGCTATTCTCACAAGTTCAAGGCTATATATGCAAGAGCAAAGTATCGTAGAAATTTTCCAAGGAATACATAAATTGAGAATGTCTTAAAATCAAGTTTTAAAATTCCTCCGGATGCAGTGATGGCGTCCCCGATAAAGGGAACCCATGTGAACAGGAGCAAATAGGGGCCGTAATTGCCGAACCATCGGTCAGCTTTGTCAAGTTGCTTCCTGGATATGGAAAAATATTTTTCGATAACGTCACTGCGTCCTTTAAAACCCAAATAGTACGTAGTACATGCACCCAGATAATTCCCGATCGTGGATACCATTACAACCGCAAACAAGTCAAAACCGGATCTTACGAGTAGAACTACCAGGGTCTCTGAACCCAGGGGGAGGATGGTCGATGCCAGAAAACTTGTTATAAAAAGACTCAGGTATGCGTAGTCGGATAATGTTATCAGTAAATTTTCCAGCATTGGCCAATCATTATCCTGTGTCTATTAAGAGATTATGCATTTTGTGTAACATCAATATGGATAAATTTATATAAAAATATAGCTCTGTGTAATTCAGGATATCTTAATAAAAATGAATGACCGGAGCAAATTTGTTATATAATTTGATATATTCTTTATTGCGCTAAGTAATTACCTTGATTTTGTTCTTTAGAAAAATGGAATTGGTTTCTTCACATGATTGAGCAGTACAGGCCCAGGATCCTGGTTGTAGATGATGACCCTATCAATGTCCGGCTAGTCGAAGCCCAGCTGGTCAATGAATATGATATAATGACTGCTTTTAGCGGCGAAGAAGCCCTTGGGATCCTGCATCAGGAAAAACCCGATCTTATTATCCTTGACGTTATGATGCCTGGGATAAACGGCTATGAAACATGCCGGCGCATAAAATCATCGAAAGAAACATGCTTCATTCCTGTGATAATTGTCACAGCTCTTTCTTCCAGGGATGACCGTCTGGAAGGTATCAGGTCGGGAGCCGAAGATTTCCTTACTAAGCCCATTGACAGGGTGGAGCTGGTCATCCGCGTAAAGAATCTCCTAAAGATTAAAAAACTGCATGATAAACTGATAGCCTCTGAAGAAGAATTCAGGGCACTTTTCGAGAACTCTGTGGATGCTATTATGATCTTCAGTTCTGATGGTACTATTCTGGAAGTGAACAGCGCAGCCTGCAATATGCTGGGCTATGGCCGGGAGGAGATCCTTCGGATGTCAAATAGTGATCTTGTCGCACCTGAATACTTGGAAAAGTGTCTGGAAAACACTGCTTCTCTTATGGGGAAAGGGCAGGATGTGTTTGAATCTCTTTACATGAGAAAAAATGGGTCAAGAGTTCCTGTTGAAATGAGTGTCAAGTTGATAGACTATAACAGAATGACTGCTATTTTGAGCAACAGCCGCGATATAACCGAGAGGAAACTTGCAGAAAGGACTCTTAAGGAAAGTGAAGAGAAATTCCGCCTGCTGGCGGAGAATGCCAATGATGTCATCTGGACCATGGATAGGGATGGCAGATTCCTCTATGTCAGTCCTTCTGTTATGAAACTAAGGGGTTATACTCCGGAAGAGGTAGTAAACCAGAGCCTGGAGGAGATCTTTACTCCTGACAGCATCATGAAAATAAAATCCTCTGTTGATTCTTTTTTTGCAAACATGCAACCCGATGTGGTGGATAATCACATAGAAGTATTCGAGATCGAACAATTCCACAAGGACGGACATATTGTCTGGACCGAAGCAGTTGCAAAAGCTGTTTTTGATGATAGCGGGGAATTCCTGTTCTTCCTGGGTGTCACCCGTGATATAAGCGAACGCAAAGAAGCAGAAGAAGCCATCAGTAAATACACGGAGGACCTCTCAACGGCAAATCAGGCCCTGCGATCGCTGGACAGGATGAAGGACGAGTTCATTTCCAACCTGAGCCATGAACTTAAGACCCCGCTCATATCCATCAAAGGTTACAGTGAACTTGTGCGCGATGAAGTACTGGGTCCTCTTAATCAAAAACAGAAGAATGCCATGCAAATAGTGCTGGATAAGTATGATCATCTCAGTTTTCTGCTGGACTCTCTTATCTACATGAGCATTGCGAAATCCGGGAATGTCACTTACAGGTTCGATCCGATCAGGATCGAGGACATCCTCAAAAGGATAGCTGAATACTTTTACTTCAAGGCCGGAGAAAAACAGATATCGATCAGAACTTCATTTGAAAGCGACATCCCTCTTCTGAAAGGCGATGTGGAATACCTGCCATATCTTTTCAGGTCTCTGATCGACAATGCCATCAAATTCAGTCAGGTAGGAGGCACCGTGGAAGTCTCGGCCTTCAGAGATAATGCTCATGTGCATGTCATGGTAAAGGATAGTGGCATAGGCATCCCAAAGTCAGAGGTCACGAATGTGTTCCAGCGCTTTTACCAGATCGATAGTTCAACGGTAAGAAAGTATGGTGGCAGTGGACTTGGTCTGTACGTGAGCAAGACGATTGCACATGTTCATGACGGAGAGATCTGGATCGAGAGCGAAGAAGGCTCCGGAACCAAAGTACATGTGAGATTCCCGGTATATTCTCCTTCTTCTTCCGGTATATAGGGAGTAGCGGTCAATAAGCAACGTCAAATACCTGTAACGATCGAAAGGCCAGGTATTGAGCTTGCTACTGTATGGAAAGTCGTTTATAGTTGGTGAACCATCCACTTTCTGATGTATGTGGAAGAAGTGCTCTCCCGCCTCAAAGAACTCTACCCGAATGGTTATTTCCATGTGAACCGGGACCCTTTCTATCTTCTGGTATCCACTGTGCTGTCCCAGCGCACCCGTGATGATGTAACCATCCCGACAACCCAGAAGCTTTTTGGGGTATTCGGCACTGTTCAGGAAATGGCGGAAGCGGATGTGGGCGAGATACAGGAACTGATCAGGAATGTAGGTTTCTACAGGGTGAAAGCCCAGCGTATCATTGATATTTCCCGCATCATCCTGCAGGATTATGGTGGTGTGGTCCCTGACAGCATGGATGAGTTGCTCAAACTTCCGGGTGTTGGCAGGAAGACTGCTAACTGCGTGCTTGGTTATGGATTTGAGCAGGATGTCATAGCAGTAGATACCCACGTGCACCGGATATCCAACCGCATGGGCCTGGTCGATACATCAGAGCCTGATGAGACTGAAAAGGAACTTGAAAAAGTTGTTTCAAAGCAGGACTGGAAGGATATCAATGGTCTGATGGTGTTGTTCGGTCAGAACGTCTGCCGCCCTGTAGGTCCGAAATGCGGGGAATGTATCATGAATGATATCTGTCCCAAGATCATTTAAGATTGATTGGATTACTTTGACCAGAAATTGTTCAACCAAAAGTAAATAACTATATATTAAAAATAATGGGTACAAGCTTATGAAAATCTGTTTTTTTGGAGTTGGGGGAGTCGGAGGGTACTTTGGAGCTCTTGTGACGAAAAAATTTGGTGAAAAACACGATATTTTCTTTGTTGCACGTGGTCCTCATAAGGATACCATAAATTCACAGGGTTTGACGTTGAAAAAATCCGGAGGTGCGGAACTAATAAACGTTTCTCCAAAGTTGTGCACTAATAATGTTGGCGATTTACCAATATGCGATATTATTGTATTATCGGTTAAGGCATATGACCTGGAAAGTGCGATTGCTGAAATTGCTAAAATATCCAATGAGGAGACTGTTATTCTTCCATTATTAAATGGTGTTGATATTTATGAAAGGATAAGAGGGCAACTGAATACAGGGGTCGTTTTACCTTCATGTGTTTATGTTGGCACTCACATTGAAAGTCCCGGGGTTATTTATCAAAAAGGCGGTAGTTGTAAAATATCGTTGGGAAAAGATCCAATGTATCCTGAATTTTATCCAGGGGCATTGTTATCATTGCTAAATGATTCATCGATCGACTTTAACTGGGAGAATCCGGTCCAGATATCGATATGGTCAAAATATATGTTCATAGCAGCATTCGGATTAGTAACAGCTGCTTATGGAAAAACATTGGGTGAAGTACTGGACAGTCCTGAATTGAGCGAACTGGCAAAGTCGATAATGAATGAGATCGAAGAAATAGCTAAAAAGTTGGATATCAATTTAGACAACGATATTGTAGAAACTTCACTTTCAAAAGCAAAGGGATTTCCATATGAAGCGAAAACGTCTTTCCAGCGGGATGTGGAGCTAAAAGGAGAAATAAACGAAGGTAACCTGTTTGGAGGAACATTGATCCGTTATGGAAAAGAGCTTAGCGTAGCTACTCCAAATACTGAAATAGTATATACAAGACTGCTAAACAAATTGGAGTAGCTTCGCAAATCAATGTATTATTTAACTTAAGTCATCTGTCCCAAGATTATATTTATCTCTTGAAACTAAGAATGAAAGTTTCAACAAACTATTTATTGATATATACTATATAAAGCACAAATCTCGTGATTCTGCCATAACTCTAATATATAAAGCGCTGGTTTTGCACGAGAAATAGTAAATCCCCTATCTGAATATTAGTATAAGGACTAATAAGCGAATCCAAACAAATTAATATTAAACAAATTGCAAATAAATTGATATTTATTAAGTGTATACGTAGGTGAATCATGTTACTAATCGGAGAAGCATTAATCGGCGAGGCTCCAGAACTCGCACACGTTGACCTTATGATCGGAAATAAAGACGGTCCTGTAGGTCAGGCATTCGCAAATGGTTTAACACAGTTGTCAGCAGGTCACACACCTCTGCTTTCAGTTATCCGTCCAAACCTCCCGGCAAAGCCAGCTACACTCATCGTGCCAAAGGTCACAGTAAAGAACATGGGCCAGGCTGCACAGATATTCGGCCCTGCACAGGCTGCGGTCGCAAAGGCTGTTGCAGATGCCCTTGAAGAAGGAGCATTTGGCGACATGGAGATTGAAGACCTCGTTGTTGTTGCAAGTGTTTTCATCCACCCTGAGGCAACGGATTACAATAAGATCTACAGGTACAACTACGGAGCAACCAAGCTGGCTGTAAAGCGCGCAGTGGATGGCTTCCCGGATGTCGACACCGTACTCAAGGAGAAGGACAGAATGGGCCACGCTATCATGGGATTCAAGGTATCAAGACTCTGGAACCCACCATACCTGCAGGTTGCACTTGACAACCCTAACCTTCCTGTAATTCTGGACATCGTAAAGCAGATTCCAAAGAGCGACCACGTAATCCTTGAAGCAGGCACGCCTCTTATCAAACGTTATGGTGTGGACGTTATCTCAAAGCTCAGGGAGATCCGCCCGGATGCATTCATAGTTGCAGACCTTAAGACCCTTGATACAGGAAACCTGGAGGCACGCATGGTAGCAGACGCAACAGCAGACGCAATCGTCGTTTCCGCACTGGCACCAATAGCAACCATGAACAAGGTTATTGAGGAAGCTCACAAGACCGGTATCTATGCTGTCATGGACACACTCAATTGTGATGATCCTGTAGCTGTACTCAAGAAGCTCGATGTACTGCCTGATGTGGTGGAACTCCACCGTGGTATCGATATAGAGACCACAGCACATGCATGGGGAAGCATCGAGGACATCAAGGCACTCTCACCAAAGATCCTGGTGGCAGTGGCCGGCGGTGTACGTATCGACACAATGCCTGCAGCACTTGAAGCAGGTGCTGACGTGCTTGTAGTTGGAAGAGCTATCACCAACGCAAAGGATGTAAGGCAGGTCGCAGAGAAATTCATTGAAGGTCTTAACAACCCTGAGATAGACCAGTTCAGGGTAATGACCGACTTCTGAACGTGTGATCCTCACACGTTCTTCTTTTTCCTATTTTCAGTATTTTCAAGTTCTTTCGAGACCATCAACTTAGATTTTTGCTATAAAAGTTCATTAAGCCGGGAATCTTCTATATTCTTTCTAAAGACACGGATTTACACCGATTAACACGGATTAATTGTAATTCTGGAATCTAAAACCAGCAAACGGTAAAATCTGCGTAAATCCCAGGTTAATCCGCGTCTGAAATATTCATGAATTTATCCTCTCAGTAGATAGATTAATGAGAACCTACAACGAGTTAAGTATGAACGAATATCGTCCAATTAGAACGGAAGGATTTTGGAGCTAATTTGACACCCTCCTTTCTGATCCTTACACTTACAGTTACCTTTATACTTGTGTTCACCTTTATACTGATAAATTCGTATTGGAGTGATTAAATTTGAGTTCTACACTAATTGTCCTGAACCTTAAGACCTATCTTGAGGGCACAGGCAAAGGCGCCGTAAAGGTCGCACAGGCATGTAAGGAAGTTGCAGATGATTCAGGGATCGAGATCGGTGTTGCACCACAATTCTGTGATATCTACCGCGTAGCATCACAGGTCGACCTGCCGGTCTATGCGCAGAGCCTTGACCCGGTGGGTGCAGGCAGCTTCACAGGACATGCATTCGTCCAGTCCATCAAAGATGCAGGCGCAGTCGGAACCCTCATTAACCACTCCGAGTGCCGTCTCACTCTTGCAAACATCGATGCATCCATAACAACTGCAAAAGGTGCCGGACTCAAGACGATAGTCTGTACCAACAACGTCGCAACCTCTGCTGCCGCCGCAGCCCTTGGTCCTGATTATGTTGCAGTGGAGCCACCAGAGCTCATCGGTTCCGGTATCCCTGTATCCAAAGCAGACCCTGAGGTCGTCACAGGTTCGGTTGAAGCAGTGAAAAGGATCAATCCGACAGTACAGGTTCTCTGCGGTGCGGGAATCTCAAAAGGTGAGGATCTTGCAGCAGCCCTTGAACTTGGGTCAGTGGGAGTTCTGCTGGCTTCGGGTATTGTAAAGGCTGCAGACCCGAAGGCTGCACTTGAAGACCTTGTAAGCAAGGTCTGATCATTCTTTTTTCTTTTCCTTTTTATGGCAGGCTCAGCCATGCAATGAAGATCATAACTGTTGCAACTGCCATTCTGGTCGCCATCGAAAGGTCGATACCGAACTGTTGTTTCATCATAACAGAGATTCCCACCGGCGGGGGTGCGATGAGCAGTGCGGCGACAAAAAGCGGTATTCCGGCAAGGAAGTTTCTGGCCACGATCGTAAGATAGAGGCCCTGGATTCCCAGGTACAGGCCGAAAGCCGCTGTAAAGAATATACCTATCTTATAGAATTTGATATATTGTTGGGGGTTTGGGGATGAGTTGTTCACACTATCACTGATTTAATGTAGGCACAGGTATCTCATAATGTTTGCCCTGGAAAAACTGTTATTATACACGGCTCACTGGGAGCTACGATAGTCTGTACCAACAATGTGGCCGCCTTGGCAGTGGCATTAGGCCTCGATTTATGCGTTGCAGGCATCTCTAAGGGAGAGGACCTCGCAGCAGCTCTTGAACTTGGTTCAGTGGGTGTGCTGCTGGCATCGGATATTGTGAAGACGGCAGACCCGAGGGCTGTGCTTGAGGACCTTGTGAGCAAGGTGTGACTTTTTTCTTTAGTGTCAGTATCATTGGTTCTAAAGACCTACTTTTCATTCTATTTTTTGTATAAGTATGTATGGCTTTTTGTTTTGAACATCGTGCTATAGTATATGGAAAGTAATTATTCTATAGGGCCCAAATTACTATGCTTAATTATAGTAGATATTACTAACAGTTTGAAGATTAGGCCATAATACTTATTAATTATAAAAAACTTTATATCATCAACACATTGTAAATATGTGTGTAAGGAGTTCAAAGGAATTTGCTAGATTAGCTTTGAACTCCTTGGGCCTTAAAGGCAGTGATAAGATAGGCTTGCTAAACTTAAGACTTTCTATCTCTGCTTTAAGAGTAAATAGAAAAGTGGATATTATGTGTGAAAAGCAAAAAGAACAATTGTTGAAAACAAAATCTTCCTTGGGAGATACACTTGTGGATAGTTGTAATCAAGAGCACTTTGATGCTACTGGTGATGTGTATATTAAATATACTGCTAAGTTATATGAACGCTCTAACGGTAGCAGGTATATAAATGTAGATTGGTTTGTAAGTGGATGTCAAACAATATCCAAAGAATTCAATTTCCCTGCTCCTTGTGATATGAAAATTACGATTTGGGTCAGTGAACCAATCACTTTAACTCCAATAGTCCATTCATCTGATTCTTGTTCAGCGTCGGGGTCTGAAGTTATTGATGTGCCGAGCAGTGGGGATTACAGGATAAATATGAAACTAGAAGTTAAATGCTATGCATATCTTGTACCCTTCGCCCCTAAATCATTGGTTGGAACGGCGGAAGATTCTTGCTATTGTGATATTTAATAGTGAGGTTTCAAATCTAGTTTCTAATGGTGATAAAGAATTTATATTTACACTTGGGTTATGTTAATCATTTATATTTTAATTCTATCAAATGTTAGCAATAAGTAAACTCCAAGTGTAAATATAATATTCAAATTTTTTGCCATGCTTTGGGAGTTTAATGATGTTTAATGAAAAGATTGCAATCGTCTTTGTTTTGATAAATTTATGTACTTTATGTTTAGGCTGTGGTGAAAAAGTTAATGCCGATGATATTTTATCGAAAGTACATATGAGGGCAGATTCCCTTGAAGATTATTCCTATACAATGCATGTTAATTCAGATTTGAATGGCAACAATACGGAAAAATATAAATATAGTATCATTTGGAAAAAGCCCATGTTTATGAAAGGTACTTTTCAAACATCAAACATTGATCCCGGGATTGAAATGATTTCCAATCGAAGCATGCAATTAATTTATGATCATGAGTCTGACCTCGTTTTTATAAAATTATTGCACAATACTTCAGATGATTACATGTTATTTGAACCAAATAATTATTCTGTGTTTTTAAATGAAACGCTTAACGGAATGTCACCGTCTCTTGTAGAATCTGATATTATAAATGGAAAAGATGTGTATATAATTGAGTTAATTCCTTCGACTGATAGCAATGAAACAATAGGGGGAAAATCAAAGATCTGGGTTGATAAGAAAAATTCGATGATTATAAGATATGAAGCTTCTACTAAAAATGGAGATGTTCTATTTGTAGTAAGTATCGAAGACATAAACATAAATTCTGATATCTCAGAAAGAAAATTTGATTTCGAGGTACCAGAGGAATCAAAATTAGTGGTGCTGAAAGAAGAGCATTTCAATCCAAAATTGGAAAAGATGCAATTGGAAGACTCAAGAAAAAAGGTTACTTTTGAAATCCTCACTCCAGCTTATGTGCCAAAAGGGTACAAACTCAACCATACAGTTGTTTCCTCTAGTATGGATTCCCAATACTTATCATTTATATATGGTAGTTTTTCAAGTCCTTATGAAAGAGTAACTCTTGTTTATACTAATGGGAATAATGAAATGCATGTCAGGGAAACCCTTTCTGAAAGAAAAACATCTGATGTTGATTGTTTTGAAAAAAATGTAAGTTGTATTGATATTAACGGAAGTGAAGGTAAGGTGTATCCCGTTTTCGGAGGAAATATGAAAGCTTTAGAGTGGCAATCAGGAAACATCACTATTAGCATCATTTCTTCGTTCAATGAATCAGAGATTAAATCGATTGCGGAATCTTTTTCATAATTGTTGAGTATAAAAATAGGCTCTATGGTATCTCAATCAATAGGGCCTTTTATCGTACTCTTGCTGGAATATATGTTTTATTTCAACGGATAGTACAACCAATCCCTGTCAGTTGCCTCTCCACTTCCCGCTGAACCTTCTCAGCCTCAACATCGCCTATTATCATTACGCGATATGTAACACTCAGCCTCTCAGTGCCTTCAACACCCTTATACCTGTCAATGATCTCAATTGAAACAATGTCATCATTACAGGAAACAAGCTCCATAATTACATCAGCATCTGCTTCGTCAGGGATCAGCACCGATACATCCCTTAAATGATGCTCAAGATTATCGAGTTTCCACTCATGCATTTCCTCTTCACTCAACAGCCGGATATTCTCTATCTTAAGTGGTATCATCCTGCTTCCACTATCCAGCACAACGGTCCTTGGAGTAACCTTTTCCACAATTCCTGTATGCACGACCCCAGAATAGATGTGCTTGACTCCAATCTCCTGACCGATAGAATCCAGCAGTCTGTCAAATTCGGCTATCTTTGAGTTGATAAGCTTGTCAGAGCGGCGCAATGCCGATGCAGTATCTCCGAAATGTACTGCTGCATCCTTCATTTTTGCAGTGAAGGCTTCAACGTCCTTTTTCCTGACAATCGATGACATCTCGCTGCACTGCTGCATGAAAGCGTCATGCACCTTGATTACTTCAGGGTTCTCCATCTGGATGTATGCGTAGAGGTACGGGTTCTGTCCAAGTATCCTGCCTACGAAATCAAGCATGATGTCGTAGACCGGGCTCATGAACCTCCTTGATTCGTTCACGCTGAAATCGAGGCTCTCAAAAGTGGTGCCGATGGTGATGTAGGCAAAGTGAGTAAGTCCCTGCACAACGGATACGAACCTGTCGTGCTCTGCCGGGCTGATGACTTCGATGTGTGCTCCGTTATCCTCAAAAAGTGAGCGCATCACGGGGAACCATTTGTCACATCGTCCCTCGATGGGCGTAAGTATGAATATCTGTCCATGCAGGCTTGGTATGGATGGTCCGAACATAGGGTGGGTACCAAGTATCTCTACATCTTCGGGAGCGTACTTCTTCATAGCTTCAGTGGGTCCGACCTTCAGGGATGTGAAATCCATCAAAAGGCTTCCACTCTTCATCCTGGGTGCGGTTTCACTGATAACCTTCTCGGTGATGTTTATGGGCACTGTTACGATCACAATGTCGCTGGTGCTTATTGCAGCATCGAGGTCACTGGCAAACTCAACTCCCATTCGCTCGGCGATCTCAACTTTTCCGCTGCTGCCCCAGACAACTACTTCGTAACCGTGGTTCCTGAAAAAAGGAATGAACCACTGTCCCATTTCACCGGTACCGCCTATGATAAGGATTTTCAAATTCAAAAACCCTCCAGTACTGCTTTTTTCATGACATCAATAGGAGGTTCCACACCTGTCCAAATCCTGAATGCCTCTGCGCCCTGGTAAATGAGCATCATTTCCCCGGTGACGGCCTTGGCACCTGCTTTCTTCGCTTCCTTCAAAAGCTTGGTTTCCAGGGGGTTGTAAACAATATCGAAAACAGTGAGTCCTGGGTGCATGTCCTCTGCTGTTACGATGGTCCCTTCGGTATTGGGATGCATTCCCAGGATGGTGCAATTGATGAGTATGTCACTTTCAGCGATCAGTTCCTTCAGGTTTTCAAGACCGCATCCCCTGGCACTGCCGACTTTCGAGACATCGGATGCAAGGTCGATTGCCTTTTCCTCCGTCCTGTTGGCTATGGCGATATCCGCTCCATCCTTTGCGAACTGGAACGCGATCGCCCTGGAAGCACCGCCCGCTCCTACTATCAGCACGTTCGATCCCTTGATACGAACATCCTTTTCCTCAAGGGCACGCTTTGCTCCAATTCCGTCGGTGTTGTAACCTTTCATCCCTTCTTTGAAATCAACAGTATTGATCGCACCAATACCTGTAGCCAGCGGGTCCGCATCAACTATCTTCAATGCTTCCTGTTTCAGTGGTACAGTGAGGTTCACACCTCCAAACCCCATGGCCTTAGCTCCGAGAAGTGCATCCTTCAACTTATCGGGGCTGACCCTGAAAGCATGGTAAGTGCACTCCATGTCAAGTTTCCTGAAAGCTGCATTATGCATGTCGGGGGACTTAGAATGTGCTATGGGATCGCCGAATACGCCGAAAACCGTTCTCAAAAGAGTATCTCCAGGGCTGATTTTAGTTCGTGTATCTTTATCTGTCCGGGTGCAACAGCCTTTGCTATTGCTCCGTATGTGAGGCGTGAGCCGTAGCAGGGAGCAACTATGCGGCTGTGTTTTCCAATCTCTCCCATTGCGATGGTGCAGACGGGCTTCTCCATGTCTGCGGTTGCCTTCAACACGTCCAGTACATCCTGCTTTGACTTTGCCATAACTGCCAGCTTTGCGATATCCGCGCCTGCCTCGTGTGCGCTGTTAAGTGTCCTCTTCATTTCCTCAACAGTGGGCGTACTATTGAAATCATGGGCAGAAACAATAACTGTCACTCCGGCTGCTTTTGCTGCTTCTATGACCTTGTTTCGCTGCTCTTCATCTGCGCTGAGCTCGATATCAATTGCTTCCACAAAAGGCATTATGTCGATCAGGAGTTTAATCCTGTCATCCTCCGAACCTTTCCACTTGCCACCATCTGATTGTAATCTATTGGTTGCAATACATGAGAGGTTGGTGTTCACTTTAATCCTTTCTATGGTCTTCTTAGCTTCTTCAAGGTCTGAAAAATTGAGGAGATCAAGTCTCAGTTCAAGCACATCGGCACCCAGCCATTTTGCAGCCTTTGCGTTCTCTGCCGGGTCGTCGTCTATCACCGAAACGATGGCGGGTCTCTTGTCGAGGTCGAAGCTACCTATCTTAACCATCAGCAACACTCCCAGTGTTCACTTCTCAATGATAGTTTCTTCGATCTTCATTCCGAAGTGGCGGCCAATGTCCTCTGAGTGGACCAGTATCTCATCGCCAACCTTGAGGTCGGTGACGGCTATGGGTTCCTTGTCCTTTGTAACGAGCTTGATGGTCTCCGCATTCTGCAGGATATTCTTGATAATCTTGCCGTTGAGGTCCGCTTCGACAAGGATGAGCGGTCTTCTCTCTATCTTCACCCTGCCAACCACGCCTGTTCTCTGCTTTCCGTCACCATCTACTATTGTGACCTCGTCGCCTGCTTTAAGCTCTGAAAGGTAGCGCGTCTTCTCTCCTACCTTGATATAGGCGTGTACAGCACCTGCATTGACCCTGAACGGACGGGATGCGACATACGGGCTTTCCTCGGATTCTGAGTGTACAAGGAACATGCCATTTGCCTGTGAACCCACAAGCATGCCCTCGCCCCTGACCATGAGATTGCAAGTGTCCACGCAGACCCTGTCACCCATGCCAATTGATTCCACTCTTGTTACTACGGCTGTCTGGATCGTGAGGTTCTTGACACCTGCACTTTCAGCGACATCGGCAGTCTTTTTGATCTGGCTAAGGTCTTTTGTGTCGAGCATTACACCATCGGTACCGTGTTCCATGGTCTCAAAGGCAAGCTTGGCCTGTTCGGAGGTCTGGACACCTGATAAGAGCTTTACATCCTTTTTCTGCAATCCTGCAATAAGGTTCTCCAGCGGGATGACCTGCCAGTCGGTACCTATGGTTATAAGATAATCACAGACACCTCCCATCTCTGCTGCAAAGTTCTCGTAGTTCTTGTTGCGGATGATGACATAGCCTGCAACCTTCATTCCCTTCTCTTTCAGGCGAAGGGCTGTCGTGACATCCAGAGATCCGCCGTAATCAGGTGGCAGTGGCTTTGTGCCGTCGCCTTCTCCTCCTTTTCCGACTACGATTATGTCTGCTCCTTCCACAGGTCCTGAAGCAAAGGCAGCCACCTTGACATTTCCAAGCTCCTTTACCTTCTCAACATCAGCAGCATTGACAAGTATGGCATCCACCCCAGACTCCATTCCGGTGGTAATTACAGCCTTGCGTTCATCCCAGTTGCCTTCATCGGCTTTGATCCAGATTATCTTATTGTTCATATGAGCACGTCCGCAAACATGGAAAAGGACCTGAGGTCATTTCAGCATTTCCAGTGCTTCTTCAACTGATCTTTTATGATGCACTATCTCTGTTATGGCTTTTGTAATTTTTGTAGGGTTTTGGTGCTGGAACACGTTCCTTCCGATTGCAACACCCCTGGCGCCACCCTCCATGGCACCTTCGATCATTTCAAGGAACTCCTTGTCAGTGTTTGTCTTCGGTCCGCCGGCAATGACCACAGGCACCGGACAACCCCGAACGACATCCCCGAATGTGTCTACATCGCCTGTGTAAAGTGTTTTCACGATATCGGCACCAAGCTCCGCACCAACCCTGGCGACGTGTGCAACAAGCTCGGAGTCGTGAGGATTGCTAATGTCCTTTCCGCGTGGGTACATCATTGCAAGCAGCGGCATCCCCCAGTAATTGCAGTCCCGTGAAACATTCCCAAGTTTCTGCAGCTGGTCCGCTTCTGTCTCTGATCCCACATTGACATGGATGGATACGGCATCAGCACCCATTTTCATTACTTCTTCCACGGTGCATACCTGGACCTTGTTGTTCGGGTCCGGTCCAAGGGCCGTTGAGGCGCTCATATGGACTATCAGGCCGACGTCATGTCCGTATCCTCTGTGTCCGTAGGTGACTATTCCTTTCTGCATGAGCACTGCATCTGCTCCACCTTCTGCAACCTTGTTGATGGAATCTGCTACATCTATGAGTCCTTTTATGGGTCCGTCGGATAGTCCGTGGTCCATGGGTATGATTGCCATGTTCCTGCTTTCCCTGTGCATTATTCTTTCAATACGTATCTTCTTCCCGATCTCTGTCATAGTGTTATCCTTCCTTGGGTGCTATATTGAGTAAATATTGATGTGTATTAATGTACAAAAGTGTACACCAATGTATTTATAGTTTCTTTGTTACTATGTGACATAGTAGCACGGTTTATTATTTAAAGGTTTTTACGCTGATGGTAAAAGAGAAATGCTAAGAAGGGAAAAGACAATCACATATCTTTCAGGAATTCACCAATGTGTATTCCTTCGGAGTCGATATCATATCCGATAAGGCGCTTTTCATGGTTGCTTCCATGCATCTTCAAAATATAAAGGGATTTTCTGATCTCGTTCCCGATTTCCAGGTTTCTCAGGAGTATCAGATTGTCGACAATGGCCGATATTGGTATTTCAGAAACAAGCAGATCACTCCCGGCAGCCATATTACCACTGATGAATACGGATGTGATGTCTTGACTCTTGAACAGCCTGATAAGGTTTGAAAGATGCTCTCTCTTGTCTGCACAATCTCCAAAAGCCTGTTCGAATCCCGAGATATCGTCAAGTAATATCCTTTTTGCACCGATGGCTTTGATGTTTTCCAGAAGATTGCTTGCATGTTTACAGGCATTGACCTCTGAGGGAGGCATGTGGTATATCCTTATAAGGTCCTTGTCCTCAAGTTCCTGGATATCCATCCCGAAGTTTGAAGCATATCGCCGGATCTCTTCAGGCGTTTCCTCAAAACTGCTTATAATGCCAGGTTCACCTTTTCTGGCACCCTCAACAATGAATTGCAGGCCGAAAAGGGTCTTTCCGGTTCCTGTATTGCCTGCAAGTAAGGTAGAAGAATGCCTGAACATCCCTCCTCCCATGAAATTCTCAAGTTCCTCTATCCCGAAACCTATTCTTTCTGAACTCCCTTCAGGTTCAATAAGGGGGTTTTCTATTCTTGGGTAAATGTGTACTCCGGAACCCGATATGTCAAAGAAATGTTCTCCGTTCATATAACTGGTGCCGCTGAACTTAACCACCCTCAGCCGGCGATCGGCATGCATGCGGCCGATCTTCTGGGAGAGATAGATGACTCCATCAACAATGTCACTGACGACCGATCTGCACATCTCTCCGGTCGTCATTGTTCCAGTCAGGTATACAATGGCGTTCCAATCATTCATTGCTGAATTGAGGGAATACATGAATCTTCTCCTTTCAGCTTCGGCAAATCCAAAACCGATTGGCGTGACCGGATCGATAAGTACTCTGTCAGGTTGGAGGGATGCAACTGCATTCCCGAGGTCCACAAGCATTGTCAGGGGGTCCCTTTCAACAGAACTGATGTTGTATGTGCGAATGTTCAGGCTCTCTTCATAGAAATCATAATTTGACAATATCTCACGTATCGAACTCTCGGACTTGGTGGTCGGGCACACATAGAGGACCTTCTCACCTTCACTGGCTGCATAGCACAGGCTCTGGATGCCAAGTGTCGTTCTTCCTGTGCCGGGATTACCTGCGATGAGCACTGTTGAGGGCCTTGGTATCCCTCCGCCCAGTATTTCATCCAGTCCTGGTACGCCTGTAGGTCTTATTTCCAAAATAATTCCTCGATCAATAATGCGGTAACCTGAAAGATTATATTTGTCTTTATATTAAATTTCCTCTCCCTGATGTAGTTTACATTTTGATTTTACTTAACACTATTTGTTTTAGTGGTCACTGGGTATGAAACTGTCTTATAGTGTGAATTACAATAGCAAGATTATCTATAACAACATTACATAAGGATAAACACATGAGAGAATTAAAGATTATTGTTATCAATAACTATGGGCAGTTCTGCCACCTGATCCATCGTGCTGTCCGTGACCTTGACATGGATACGAAGATAGTTCCCAACACCACTCCTATCGAGGATCTCCTTGATGAAGAACCTGACGGGCTTATACTGAGTGGTGGCCCCACAATGGAAAGGGCTGGCATATGCTCCGAATATATTGAAAGCATCGACCGCCCTATTCTTGGCATCTGCCTTGGGCACCAGCTGATCGCAAAGACCTTCGGGGGAGAGGTTGGTCCGGGTGTATCGGGCGGATATGCTGACATCGAGATCGAGATCGTCGATGAGGATGAGATATTGAAAGGACTTGGCCCAAGGACCTCTGTATGGGCATCACATGCAGATGAGGTTGTAAGCCTCCCTGAGGATTTCATACAACTCGCAAGGTCAAGCATCTGTGAATATGAGGCAATGAGGCATGTGGACAGGCCGATCTTCGGTGTGCAATGGCATCCAGAGGTCGCACACACGGAAAAAGGAGAAAAGCTTCTGACGAATTTCTTTGAGATATGCGAGAACTATTAGGTCTCGTATTCCTCTATGCGAGAATTATTAAGTCTCACATGCCCATTTTCTTCATCATCTTTTGCATATTGAACTTTCCGCCACGGAATCCTTTCATAGCGGTCTGCATCATTTTATGATATTTCAATAATTCCCTTACATCATCGGCGCTGCATCCTGACCCAAGGGCAATTCTCTTGATGCGGGAACTTCCGATAAGTCTTGGATTGAGCATCTCTTCTTCTGTCATTGAATCCATGAGCACTCTGTAACGCTGCATCTTATCGCCGGTGACCTGGTAGGCGTCTTCCGGTATCTTGGCACCCATGCCTCCGAGGGGAAGCATCTGCATTATCTGTTTCATGGGTCCCATCTTGTTGAGACTCTCGAGCTGTTTATACATGTCCTTGAGGGTGAAACGGCCGGTCATCATAGCCTGGATGTCGAGTTCTTCATCACCCATGACCTCTTCTGCCTTTTCTATGAGGGTCTTGATGTCGCCCATTCCCAGAAGCCTGGAAATGAACCTGTCCGGCTCGAATCTCTCAAGGTCATCTGGTGTCTCTCCGACACCGATAAAGGCGATCGATGAGTTAGTTTCGGACACTGCGGAAAGTGCACCACCACCTTTTGCGGTACCGTCCAGTTTGGAGATGACCACGCCGGATATGCCTATCGAATTGTTGAAGGCACGGGCCTGTTCGCTTGCCTGCTGCCCGATAGCACCGTCAAGCACGAGCAGCTTGTAATCAGGTTTCGCAATGGCATGTATGTTCTCCATTTCAACGATAAGGTCGCTTTCAAGGGAGTGACGTCCGGCTGTGTCCACGATGATCACATCGTTCTTGTGGACCTCTTTGAGTCCCCGTTCAACTATTCCAACTGCATCGGGGTTGCCTTCTTCTCCGTAGAACGCAACGTTAAGCTTGTTACACAGGGTATTCAGCTGCTGGTAAGCGCCCGGGCGGAATGTATCGGCACAGATCACTGCGGGTTTGAGTCCTTTTTTCTGGAAATAGCGGGCAAGCTTTGCAGATGTTGTAGTCTTACCGCTACCCTGCAACCCTATCATCATTATCTTCTGTGGCTTGAGCGGAATGTCGGTACTCTTGCCGATGATATTGATCAGTTCCTGGTATACTATCCTGATCACATGTTCCCTGGGGTTCATTCCGGGGGGTACTTCTTCCTTGAGAGCACGCTCTTTGATGTGCTTTGACATCTCCATGACCAGCTTTACGTTAACATCGGCCTGAAGCAAAGCTCTCTGGATATCCTTGACAACCTCGTTTACGGTTCGTTCGTCGATACGTCCGGATTTTACCAGTTTCTTGAGGGCATCCTGCAAGGAACTTCCTAATTTGTCCATAACCATTTAAGGATCGTCCTGTTCATCTTTTTGCTTTAATAAATGGGGAGTTCGTATTTAACATTGTTGTCAACGACCCCCTACTGAAGTAGGGGGCTTGCGCTTCAATTTCTCAGTTTCCTGAGCAGAGCACAATAGGCTGGTTGATGGCAGCCCTTGAAGCAATGTTCCTACTGGCATTATAGTCTGCATTTTCTGTATGACCACATTTCTGACAGGAGAACACTTCCTGTTTTTTTCTATTCCTATCTGAAATATGACCACATACCGAACACTGCTTTGATGTATATGCAGGATTCACGAACCTGACAATAACTCCATGTATCTTTGCCTTGTATTCTATGAAGTTTCTCAGTTCGTTGAATACCCATTTATGATGCTTGTCCCTATCTGCTTTCCTAACCGTTGTCCTTTCCCGAATACCTGTAAGTTCTTCCAGGGCTATCGATCTGTTTGTGTCTTTAGCAGTCTGGACAATGTCCACTGATATTACATGGTTTGTATCTTTCTTGAATCTCCTTTCCTTTTTACTTATTTTTGTAAGATGTTGTTTAGCTGAATAAGTTCCAACAGATTGTAGTTTTGCCTTTATCACTGCATACTTTTCCCTTACTTGCTGGCATTTTTCACCGGAATACATCTTTCCGTCAGAAGTTGCCGCAATGTTAACAATTCCAAGGTCAACTCCAAGAAACTCTTCCGAGTTAACAGGAGGTTCTTCCGGTTGATCGACCACGATCTGCAGGTAGAACTCCTTGTTTTGATAGATAAGGTCTGTCTGTCCTTTTCTACTGTCTACATTTTGACCTTTCCTGTACTTTATTCCGGTTTTGATCCTGCCGTCCAATGTAAGGATTGAAACCATATCATTGTTTATGGATAGTATCCTCTGATCGTAGATAACAGCTCCATGCAGTTGGAATTGATGGAATACTTTTTTGTCAACTTTGTAGCTTTCAGCTACTTTTGCAAGTGCCCTGACAGCTAACTGAGAGGATAGCGAGAATTTTTCTCTGGTCTCGTAGTAGAGGTGTTTTTGTAATTTGAATTTACTGAAAACTCGGTTACTGTATGCAAAATCGGAAATGTAATTACATGCGTTATTAAAGTGTTCCATTGTTTTTAGTAACTGTTCATGCTGTTCCTGAGTAGTTACTAATTTAATTTTAATTGTTATAAGCATGCTATCACATCGAAAAATAATCATCCAGAGTAACTAATAATCATTTTCTACTATCAGTATGAAAGCATATGCTTTTAAAGTACAGCAAGCAGACTGAAAGTATTCAGTTCCAGATTTAGAATGACTGTTAAATTGTGATAGTTGACGGAATTCCTCTTACAACTGAAGTTGTAGGCATCCTTCCTGATTTGTCGTGAAACTCTTTTGCATACTGTGCTTTTTTCCCATGGTCAGGCGATGAACACTACCGCCACCAGCACGAAAAGAACTCCCAACCATTGCCTTTGAGCCAGGCGCTCCTTCAGGAGTATCCACGCAAGCAGGACAGTTACGGCAGGATAGAGTGATGTGAGAACGGCAGCTATATCCAGCCTTCCCGCCTGGGCTGCCAGTGCGTAGAAGAGATTCCCTCCTGTATCAAGTATACCCGCAAGAGCTATGAGGGGGAGGTATCTGGCCGGTGGCACTTCCGTTCTTCTGAAGTATAGTGCTGCCAGGAAGAACATTGTCAGGGATGCTAATCTGGCTCCCACAAGTGGCCACAGGATAGCATCTTCCTGGATCCTGTCAATGAATATCATGAAGAACCCGAAACCAAGGCCGGCTATCAATGGTAATTTCAGGTTGCCAGTGTTCAACTTTGTCCCGTGTTCTTCCCTTGAGATAAGCCAGACACCTGTAAAAGCAAAGGCAAAACCAATCAGCTGACTCGTTGCAGGCAATCCTTCCAGTGCTATCCCGAAGAACACAGGGACAATAGCACTGGTTACTGCAGCCACAGGAGCAACGGCTCCCATCTTATGGACCGAAAGGGCATGGTACAGTGCCAGAAGTCCGATTCCGCCGGAAATTCCTGCAAGTGCTCCCCAGAGAATATCCTGTCCGGAAGGTATGGCCTCGCCTATGGTGATTGCAGAGAAAGCAAGCAATATCACTCCAAATAGCTGTGATATGATTGCTACTGTAAGCACTTCATTGCGTTTCGTAGCAACTCCCCCGCTAAAGTCGCCTGCTCCCCAGCAGATTGCGGCTACCAGTCCTAATATGACGGCAGATAATTCCATCTCTGCTAATTTTGTTCTGTTTTATTTAATAAACCAGTTACTCGATAAACAAAAAAATAATCTTTTTCTAAGAAAAGTATGCCAGTAGCGGGGGATGGATTCGAACCATCGGTCTACGGGTTATGAGCCCGTCGGGATCTCCTGGCTACCCCACCCCGCTATTGTGATCGCTTCCATTTATGTGGGAGGGCACTTCCCTACAACAATATCATTGCAGATAAAGGTTGCGTATGGATATTTTGCAAACCAAAATATATATCTCCTGTCTGTACGAATAATATTATCATTCAGAGGGATAAAATGGCATTGCCTGATAAATTCAAATGTGTTGTTACTAACTGGGATTACATTTACGATCTTTGCAGGGAAGTTGCGAACGAAGTGAAAGCCTCGGGATATGAACCCGATATGATAATCGCCCTTGCAAGGGGAGGGTGGTTCGCAGGACGTGTATTGTGTGATTTCCTGGGACTCGATGACCTGACAAGCCTGAAGATAGAACATTATCTGGGTACCGCACTCGCGGGTGATGAGCCAAAGATAAAATATCCGCTTGCAGATAATGCCGTTGCCGGAAAGAACATTCTCATCGTTGATGATATCACCGACACGGGCAAGAGCCTGACACACTCAATTGAGTATGTAAAGGGGCAGGGGCCGAATGAGGTAAGGACCGCAACCCTCCAGTATCTGGATTCATCGGAGCATGATCCGGATTATTGCGGCGAGCGCCTAGAGGAATGGGCATGGGTAGTCTTCCCATGGAATTTCATAGAGGATATGATCGACCTGATATCCACACTCATGAAAAAAGAGGACCGGGGACTCTGGGATGTACCTGCTATCAGGCATGGCCTTTACATGTACCATTCGCTCGATTCCTTTGCATTTGAGATCGCACAGCCTGGCAGGCTTCCCGAGATCATGGCAGAGATGAACCGCAGAGGACTTGTGAAGATCGTAACTGAAGATGGGGAACAGTACTGGAGACTGGTCTGATTTTTTCTCCTGCAGTTTTATACTTTACAATAACGATGCTCAGAGGGATAAAATGAACAACGAAAAAGCTGATATTGCGATAATTGGTGGAAGCGGTATATACGATGGAAATATGCTGGACAGGGTCCGTGAGGTTGATATCGATACTCCCTTCGGGAAACCTTCGGATTCCATTACCATTGGTGAACATGGTGACAAGACCATATGTTTCCTGCCACGGCATGGTGCAGGCCACAGGATCTCGCCATCCGGGCTCAATTCAAGGGCGAACATCTTCGCACTCAAGAAACTTGGTGTCAAACGCATCATTGCCGTATCTGCGGTGGGAAGCCTCAAGAAGGAACTGGCTCCGCTGGACATCGTCATTCCGGACCAGATATATGACCGTACAAGGTCAAGACCGGGCACTTTCTTTGAGGATGGTATCGTTGTACACATAGGATTTGCAGACCCGTTCTGTCCTGAAATGTCAGAGGCTATAGCAAATATCGCAAACTCGAAAGGTTACAGTGTCAAACGGGGCGGAACTTACGTGTGCATGGAAGGTCCCCAGTTCTCCACACGTGCAGAATCCCGCGTATACAAGGCACTTGGTTTTGATATTATAGGCATGACTGCAATCCCGGAGGCAAAACTGGCCCGGGAAGCCGAGATATGTTATTCCATGATAGCCACGGTGACGGATTACGATGTCTGGCACGATGAGGATGTCACCATCGAGACCGTCATTGCAAACGCAATGAAGAACGAGGATGCTGTAAAGGATATTCTCATGGACGTTCTGGATAAGGTAAGTCCGGAACAGCATTGCATGTGCAAGGATGCCCTGGCGGGGGCTATCACTACATCTTACGATATGATCCCGCTCGAAACAAAAAGACGGCTTCAGCCTTTGATAGGTAAGTATCTTGACTAAATTGCGATAGCTGCATCACAGGTCTGAAACCACAAGAAATAAGACCATGCTGAACATGAAATCATGCAGGACTATTCAATTGTTCTGACTCTGTCAGCTTGCATTTTATATGCAGTGCATGCTTATCGCAAGAATTTTAATATATCATTATGCTTATATAAATCGGTGAACCATGCCTCACAAATGTACAAGATGTGAATCTATCTTTGACGACGGTGCTTCGGTCATATTGAGCGGATGTCCTAAATGTGGATGGAACAAGTTCCTCTACGTAAAGGAAGAAGGGTCGGAGGGTGAGGAGCAGGAGATTAGTGAGGAAAAGGTAGAGGAACATACTGTTATCGATGAAAGCCATGATCATGCACACGGGGAGACGATCATCCGTGAGATCGATGATATCATCGGACCTGATGCACACAAGAAAAGTGTCACTGAAGAGGAAGGCGAGCGTGTGGAATCCGTACGTATCCTTGGTCCGGGCTCATACGAGCTCAATCTTGATTCCCTTCTCGACCGCAAGGAAATAGTCATGGCGATAAAGGAAGACGGTGCCTATGCCCTCCATCTGGGGTCGGTTTTCAAAAAGGATAAGGAAAAAGAAAAGGGCAAACGCAAAAAGTGACCTTTAATGAATAAGTAACGATCTTTAATTTGTGGGGGTAAATAATGGGTACGGATCTCCGGGAGCGTTTCTGGGAAGTTGATGTTTTTCGGGGCATTGCTATCATCCTGATGGTGATATACCACATCTTTTTCGACCTGTACTTTTTGGGTTTCGACACACCTGATATACGCGGGGGTTTCTTGCTTATTATCGGAAGGAGTGCTGCAATAGTTTTCATTTTCCTGGTGGGCGTGTCCCTAACCCTCAGCTACTCGCGCGCAAGGCTGTCCTCCGGAGAGAAGTGGAACCTTTTTCCCAAGTATCTGAAAAGAGGTCTGATTATATTCTCCTGGGGACTTGTCATAACCATTGTCACAGGTCTTTTTCTGGAGAGGGGCATGATCGTTTTTGGAATACTCCACCTTATAGGCGTTTCAATCATACTGGCATATCCTTTCCTGAAGTATCGCGAGACACCACTTATTCTTGGATTCTTCATAATCCTTGTGGGTTTTTTCATGGAGTATGCTTACGTTGATTTCCCCTGGCTGCTATGGATCGGCCTCAAACCCTTCGGGTTCTATACCTATGATTATTTCCCCCTCATCCCCTGGTTTGGCTTTGTCCTTCTTGGTATCTTCACAGGCAATGTCCTCTATAAAGACTATCAGAGACAGTTCGGGATATGTGATTGTGAGGACCGTCCGGTTGTGAGGGTGCTTGATCTTCTGGGAAGGCACTCCCTTTTCATCTATCTGGTGCACCAGCCGATAATCGTGGGATTGCTGGTGCTGCTGGGATATGTTGATGTAGGTATTATTAGATTTTGAAATGCCTGGATGTCATTTTGTAAAAGTCCCCTCCCTGTATTCCTCGAAAGCCTTCCGTGCCTCTTCCTCTGTATTCATGACAACCGAACCCATCCACGCAATGGGTTCGTTCAGTGGCCTGCCCGCCATCAGCAGGAGTCTTACGCTTTCGTCTGCGGCTTTTATCTCCACCCAGTAATCATTGTCGAAAATTACCAGGCTTCCGCTGTCCGCAAGCGGTCCCAGTTCGGGATGGAAGTAGGCCTTTCCTTCAAGGACATATGCAAGCACGGTGTACTCTTTTTCCGTGAAATGCCTGTAAGATCCGTTAGCAGGTATTGTCACGTCAATGTACTCTATCGGTGTGATTATATTTTCCACAGGCCCGTGCATGCCCTCGAAATCTCCACTGATCACCTTGACCAGGGTGCCGTTCGCGGTGTGGACCTCGGGTATCTGCTCACTTTTGATCCCTCTGTATCGGGGCTCTGTCATCTTATGGTCTGCAGGCAGATTGATCCACAGCTGCAGTCCCCACAGTTCCCCATTCTTATCTCCCCCGGGCATTTCCTGATGCACTATCCCGCTGCCTGCGGTCATCCACTGCACATCACCGGGGCCGACCACTCCCGTGTTCCCATGGTTGTCGCTATGTGTGATCTTACCGGCCAGCATATAGGTTATCGTATCTATCCCCCTGTGCGGGTGATATGGGAACCCTGCCCTGTACTCTTCCGGATTTTCCGAGTGGAACTCATCCAGCATCAGAAAAGGGTCCGTTTCTTTTGCTTGGTGGTGGCTGAAAGCCCTTCTGAGATGTACTCCTGCACCCTCGGTGACAGGTACGCTTTTGATTATTTTCCTGACAGTTCTTATATTATCCATTGTTACCACTCCCCAAAAACTATCTCTTAACACAGGTCATGTTAATTCCCTGCCAATATTTCCTGCTGCAATTCTCCAAATATGATGGCATTCTCTCTGATCCTGGCCTCAGCTTCCGAGAAGTCCATGTCCTTGCACTCGTTGTAGAACGTCACGAACCTGGCAAGCCACATCACTCTCAGTGCATCGACAAGGGCAAGATCGTACGTCCTGGAATATTCCTTGTAGATGTGCCAGACGATACGGGACCACTGCTCGGCATCCAGTTGTTCTTTTCCATCAAGGAAGCCGTGAAGGTGGTGCAGTACGTCTGTTGGTAACAGAGTCTTATATATGTCCGAATATTCTTCATAACGGTTGGATACTGTCTCAAGCATCTTTTCCTTGTTCACGTCTACGGGAAGCGGTATGGGACCGTAGTACTCTGAAACTTCCACACCGTCTGTGGTAAAGGGTTTCTTGTTCTTTTCCTCATAATATATTGCAAGGTCGAACATTGTCTTCACCACCTGCCTGAACATAGGGATAAGGGACGATTCGGGGTCTGCATATTTTGTCGTAGATTCATGTAATTTCAGTCCCAGCATTGCTTCCCTTATCCTGCGTCTCTCGGCTGAGGCGACGGTTGTGATAAAAATGTCAATGCCAAAATCAGTGGGAAAGAGCGGATGATTCCTGAGTATCTCCATGAGGTTGTGGGATATGCAGAACTCTCCACCGATGGGCTGTCGGATGTCACTTCCATAGTATGCTCTTGTAAAGGGATATGCAAGGTTATTGGTGATAACGCCGTCGAACTTGTCCCTTACGTAGAACGGTACTACCAGGTCCGTACGCCCGTATAATATCGGCCTGACCATCTCCTGTATCCATTCTCCTTTGATGGACAGGAGGTCACCATCAACAAAGGCTACGGCTTTTGAGTTGAGTTGGTGTGCAATCTCCATGACGGTTCGTATTCCGTCACCTTTTCCGGGAACTCCCATCTGTTCGACAACTATCTTTTTCACAGGCGATATGTCGAACATGCTTGCCATCTCTGCTGTTCTGTCAGTCGAAAATCCATCGGATACGACTATCAGTGTATTGTACGGGGAAAGATACTGCAATATTCCCTCCCGGACCACATTCATTACGTGAAGTATAGTAGGTTCTACATTCTTGGTGAGTATCCCCACAACTACGTCCGCTTCCTCTAGTTCTTCAAGTCTGTCTCCGATGCTCTGTTTAAGTTCCATTCAATTCCCACGCTACGTTCAATAGACAATAAATAACAAGTCTATTTGGATGGTATTTAAATCAAACCTACAAAATCCCTTCACCAGCGCCGGTGACCTTTTCTGAAAGTCAGATGGGAAACACAGTCTTCTATGGCATTGTCTCTAGGAAGTGGCAGAGAATAAAATAAAAGGCCTGATAATGGCCTTTTGAGATTCGGGTATGTGCATAAACAGAACAGGTCTTACTTCTGTACTGTGATCCGTTCATCGGCACTTCTGAGTATGTGCTCGATCATGTCACTGTACGACATTCCTGCCAGATGTGCCATCTTTGCAAGATGGCCGTCCCAGCACCATCCCGGATTGGGATTCACTTCCAGGAGCTTGGGATTGCCTGCACAGTCCAGTCTCCAGTCCAGGCGTGTGTAGTCCCTGCACTCAAGCCTGTTTATCAGCCTAAGACTACAATCGATGATCTTTTCCTCGGTCTCCCTTGGGAGGTCGGCAGGAACTGATCTTATTTTCCAGTATGGGGAATCAGGTATCCATTTTGCTTCATAGCCGCACACCTGGGGCAGTTCCTCCGGAAGCTCCGAGTAGTCTTCCTGGATGATGGGAAGGACGGTATAGTTCTCAGGAGGGTTGCCGATTATCCCGATGCTCAGGTCCTTTCCTGGAAGGAATTCTTCGATGAGTATGGGCTTGTCGTAGCCAAGGCCTTCTCTGATGTCGTATATCGCCCTGACAACATCATCATAGCTGTCACACACACTATGCTGGTTCAGGCCGAAACTGGAATCACCGAAGTTGGGTTTTACAATTACCGGGAACTGCATGGGTAGTTCGAACATACTGTCCTCAGCTTTTACTACAATACCTTCCGGTACAGGCACTCCAAGGTCCTTTGCTATGCCCCTGATAAGTGCCTTGTCATAGCAGAATGCCAGGCATTGTGGTCCGGAACCGGTATAGGGGATATCGAACATTTCCAGAAGTGCAGGAACGTGTAGCTCTTTCCGGGGGTTGTTAGAGTATCCCTCATCGCACAGGTTAAAAACGAAATCCACTTTCCCCTTGAGTTTTGTCAGGTCGGAAATGAGGGTGTCGTGATTGTCCAGGTACTTGAAGGAATATCCTTCCATTTTCAGGAGATTGCCCTTTAGCTGGTCTATAGTATATATGTCGTCATCATCAAAGACTCCACAGGGTTTAAGCTCATCCCTCTTTTTCGGATCTCCAAAGACCACAACAACATTCTTCTCAACATTCTTTGCTTTTTTCTTCTTTGGGGTCCATTCCTTTTTAACAGAAGCAGTTACAAGGATGCGCCTTTCCATCATACCGAGATCCTGGTTCCTCAGTGTCTGGGATTTAATGGAATCCACTACTTCTATATCGGTAAACTCTGCCTTTTTTAGCAGGCCGATGAGCGTCTCGGCTGCATAGAGGCGTTCTGCGTAGAACTGGTCTGCGATAACGCCGGCAGTTTCATTGACAATGACCTCTCTTGAGATGAGTTTCTGTCCGTCGTTGGATATGGACCTCTCCCTGCAGACAAAGTTATGCTGGTCTATCCATTCCCATGACCTTGGTTGGTAGTTCTCCTTCAGGTAAGAGCCATCAGCAACATCCAGCAATACCTTTCCCCATGGTTTCAGGACCCTTCTGACTTCTTTCAGGACCCTGAGGTCCTCTTCGGCTGTCTCAAAATAACCAAAACTGTTTCCAAGAAGCATCACTGCATCGAAAGTATCGGTTGCATAGGGTGTTTTCCTGGCATCCCCTTCCCTGAATCTGACGTTCAGGCTCTCTTTCTTTGCGGTTGTCTTTGCTTTCTGGATAAGGTAGTGTGACCTGTCAAGACCTTCGACATTCTTCAGACCTCTTCTTGCAAGTTCCATGGAGTGCCTGCCCTGTCCGCAGCACAGGTCGAGTATATGACTCTCGGGGGACAGATCAAGGATATTCTGGAAAGTGTCTATCTCCTGCCTGGTGATGCTGGCATCTTCCACGATATCGGCATCTGTCTTCAGGTACAGGGAATTGAATATCTTTTTCCACCAGTCAGGGTTCACGTGTTCTTCAAGATGTGAGACTGGACCAAGTGTTCTTGGCCTATTTTTTAATTTGGTCTGGCAATTTTTGATCTTACTTTTCATCAGGTACTACCCTCTAAATTTATGGGCCGTATCCACAGATACGTTTGAACTGAAAATAAGGATTTTAAAGATAAAAAACTATGTTTCAAAAGGTTTTATTCATAAATAATATGTGAAAGATGTTTAAAACGGTATTCAAAAGATAATATCTGGTGTATATCAAAATAATTGGATTATATTCATTAATACGATGTTCATATAGGATATATGTGCCATATATCTAATTAAAGACCTTTTTAAGCATTAAAATTAAAAAAAATGTAATTGCATCCTCTAATGCTGTTCTTGGAATTTTGCAAAAAAGCAGTTAGAAAAAGTCTTTAAGTAGTGTCTGCCTTTCGTCTATCTTCTCAAGTTTAGTGACGCCCACTCCGAGAAGTCTGAACCTTCCTTTTCCTATGAACTCTTCCATCAGGTCCAAAGCAGCCTTTATTATGGCTTCCCTGTCAGTGGTAGCTGCCTGCAGGGTCTTTGCCCGGGTGTAGGTCCTGAAATCCTCAAAGCGGACCTTTATGGTCACCGTCCTGAAACGGAATCTTTTCCTTACCAGCGAATCATGTACTTTTTCAGAAAGAGCAAGGAATACATTCTGTATTGCTACAGGGTCGGAGATATCCCTATCGAATGTGTCTTCAGTGCTTATGGATTTTACTTCTTCTCTCTCCTTTACTTCCCGGAGGTCGATCCCGTTCGCGAGCTGGTGCATTACGATGCCGGATTTCCCGAAACGTGCGATAAGCAGTTGCACATCGATTGTTGCAAGCTGCCCCGCTGTCTCTATACCTATTTCCTCAAGGATGGACTGGGTCTTCTTCCCGATCCCCGGTATCTTCGAGACAGGAAGAGGGAACAGAAAACTTTCGACATCCTCGGGTCTTATGACTGTCAGGCCGTCTGGTTTATTGAAGTCTGAGGCTATTTTGGCTATGATCTTGTTAGGTGCTACTCCAACAGAGCAGGTCAGCCCATGTTTGCGGAAAACCTCATCCTTGATCTTTCGTGCAAGCAGGGTGGCCGACTCGTAATCATCGATCCCGTTCCCTACATCGAGGTATGCCTCATCCACGCTCACCTGCTGGAACCTGTCTGCAAAGATGCGGATCAGGCCCATTATATTTTCTGAGGCTTCCTTGTACAGTTTCATGTTCACAGGCAGGTATATGGCATCAGGACAGAGCTTGTATGCTTTGGATATCGGCATCGCTGAATGTATCCCGAGTTCCCGTGCCTCGTATGAACATGTGCTTACAACTCCTCTTCCAGTGCCTCTCCTGGGGTCCGAGCCAACGACAACTGGAAGTCCTTTAAACTCCGGTCTCTCTCTGACCTCTACCGATGAATAGAAACTGTCCATGTCTACATGCAGTGTGATCCTGTTCCTGGATGGCTTATTCATTCAAATTGTTTTATATAATAAGTTCTTTAACTAAATTATGGGCAACTGCCTCAAAAGTATCTAAATTATCAAAATAAGGGAATGCTGAAATAGTATCCCCGCCTAGAGAGGATGATTCAGGTGTACAAATGTATCTTTATATCTCGATGCTGGCTTATATTGTTGTTCTTTTCCTGACCTTGCGTGATATTCGTATTTTCAGGCGTACAGGTATCGCATCCTATCGCAAGGGCGCCCTGAAGGGACTGATTGCATCGACAGTAGTGCTTCTGGGTGTGATCATCACACCTGCGAACCCTGAGCTGGGTCTTCTGGTAGTTTTCATAGGGCTTTTCATAAACCGCAAAGGTGTAAGGGAAAAAGTCTTCAATGAAGCAGGTACTGTTGACCGCCTGCTGGGTAAGGCCGATATCTGATATCTGTATTGTCCACCCGGCTGCAATCCAAAAGGTATAAATGTAAGAGTATTTATTATAAGCCGATACACACTTAGTGTCATATACTTAACAGTCCAATTTACAATTTCATCATACTAATGGAGAATTTTCATGGGAAATATCAGACAGACCAACATCAAGAACGTTGCATTACGTTTAGTCGAGAATTATGGTAACACCTTTACAACAGACTTCGACACGAACAAGCAGCTTGTGACAAAGTACACTACCATCGAGAGCAAGGTGATCAGGAACCGTGTTGCAGGTTACGTAACAAGAAAGATGACTCACAAGCCTAAAGAGTAACCTCTGAGGGGCGATCCCATGTTCGAAGGAGTTCTACCAGCGCTTGTAACCCCGTTCTCTAAGGATAATACTATTGATTCCGAGAGTTTGAGGAATATTGTCTCTTTTGTGGAAGACGGTGGAGTTTCAGGTATAGTTGCCTGTGGCACGACCGGTGAATCCGCAACCCTTTCAATGGCCGAGCACAAAGAACTTATCGATATTTCGATGGATTGTGCCAGTGTACCGGTAATAGCCGGCACGGGTTCTAACAATACGGTTGAGGCGGTGGAGCTTACCAAACATGCGGCAGATGTGGGAGCCGATGCAGCCCTTGTTATCTCTCCTTATTATAACAAGTCCAATAGGGCCGGACTGATGGCCCATTTCAAGGCAATAGCGGAAGCTGCGGACATTCCTATTATCCTGTACAATGTACCCTCACGTACCGGGCAGGATGTCTCAGCGGAGGTCATTGCTGAACTTGCCAGAGTAGGCAACATCGTTGCAGTCAAGGAAGCGAGCGGAAGCGTGGAAAAGATATCGCGTATACTTGAACTTACAGCAGACGAGGACTTCGAGGTGCTCTCCGGAGAGGATGGCCTTGCATTGCCCATAGTAACTCTGGGTGGCAGCGGTGTGATATCTGTTGTCGCGAACGTTGTACCTGAAATGATGGTAAAGCTCGTGGACGCGGCAAGCAAGGGAGACCTGAATACCGCCAGAGAAATGCACTTTAAGATGGCACCGCTGATAAGGGCACTGTTCTCTGAGACAAATCCAATACCTGTCAAGCGCGCTGTGGAACTGATGGGACTTGCACGCGGGGATCTCAGACTTCCTCTTGCGCCGTTGAGTGCGGAAAATGACAAGGTGCTGCAGGATGCCCTTCGCGGGCTGGGGTGCATATCATGATCAACGTAGCTGTCACAGGTGCTTCCGGCAGGATGGGAAAGCTCATTATTTCAAATATCCTGAGGTCTGAACAAACCCGGCTCTCTGCGGCGTTCGATCTTATGAACATAGGCAGCGATGCAGGGGAAGTTGCCCAGCTTGGCACCCTTGATATTCCAATCTCGTCCGTGGATGATATGGAATCTGTGCTGAAATCCTCGAAGACCGATGTACTTATCGATTTTACCATTGCGGATGCGACTGTTGCCAATGCTCCAAGGGTCGCTTCAAGCGGAGTTAACCTTGTGATCGGCACTACAGGTCTTACTGCAGAGCAGAAGGCTATGATCGGGGAATCCATTCTGGAGAACAATGTCGCAGGCATAATCTCGCCTAACTATTCCGTGGGTGTGAACGTTTTCTTCGGGATACTGAAAGAAGCGGCAAAGTATCTGGGTGATACGGATATAGAGATCATCGAGGCCCACCACAACCAGAAGAAGGATGCTCCAAGCGGCACTGCCCTCAGGGCTGCGGATGTTATAAATGAAGTTCTCGGAGGCAAGGAGTATGTCTATGGCCGCCAGGGGCTTTCACCACGTGGCAGGGAGATAGGTATCCATGCCGTTCGCGGAGGAGATATCGTAGGTGATCACACCGTACTCTTTGCAGGCGACGGAGAAAGGATCGAGATAAAGCACCAGGCGCACTCAAGGCAGGCCTTTGCAGGCGGTGCGGTAAAAGCAGCTGTATGGATTGCAAATGCAAAGCCCGGTGTCTATACAATGAACGATATCCTTGGACTGTAATTACAATTGTAATTATAATTTTCTTTGCTTTAAAATCTTCTTTGCTTTTGTCTAAAATTCTCAAAATTTACACATTATTCTTTTTTGTGAACAAATGTGGCACAGATAATTCTATTTACGACCACGTATCTTAATGATTTATCATTATTAATAGCCATATGTATTATATATGTGGCATTATATATTCTAATATTATAGCACCACCATTCTCCACATGGGTGCTATGTCGTCTATACCTCCAACGTTTCAATTTTTCATACTTCTATTTTTTGCATGGCTCAGAGCAGATGCCTTGCAATATTCTCGGAGATGACCCTTCCACAGTATATACATCGAAGTTTCAGGTTGTCATCATCCACTGTGACGTTGAACTTGGATGTTATGGGCTCATTGCTGTTGGAAATGCAATTAGGATTGATACACCGGACCACACCCTCCATGAATTCCGGGATATGGACCTTCTTTTTCTGGGAGACGTTGAAATTGCGTATGATATTAATAGTTGCATTCGGTGCAATAAGGGCTATCCTGTCAACTTCTGCTACCTTGAGCTCCCTGTTCTCGATTTTGACTACATCCTTTTTACCATGCTTCCCGGGTGAGTTCAACAGAACACTGACAACTCCCTCACTTGAATCAGGGATGCCAAGTATTTTGAGCACGATGAGTGCATGACCTGCCGTTATGTGGTCGATAACGGTACCATTCTCGATCCTGCGGACCCTGAGTTCTTTTTCCTCGCTCATTACTCCATCGCCCCCAGTACAAGTGCCATGAGTGCCATACGCACCGGTACGCCGTAGAAAGCCTGTTTGAAATAACACGCATGCACGGTCTCATCAACGTCCGGATATATTTCGTTCACCCTGGGCAGAGGATGCATTATCCTGAGTTCGGGTCTGACATCCTTTAAGACGTCAGTTGTGATCTTAAGCCTGTTCGCAACTTTCTGGTATTCGGCAGGGTCAGGGAACCTTTCTTTCTGTATGCGTGTCATGTACAGCACATCGACATCATGGATAGCTTCCTCCAGGGATTCGACCTCTGTGACCTTTGCTCCTCTTTTTTCAAGGTCGCTTATTATCTCCTCGGGCATTCGCAGTTCCGGAGGAGATATCATGGTAATCTGTGCGCCGTACAGGGAGAGCGCATAACAGAGGGAGTGCACTGTCCTTCCGTATTTGAGGTCACCTGCGAGTGCTATCTTCAAATCGTCCAGATGGCTCTCTCGTTTGATGGTATAGAGGTCGAGCAATGTCTGCGTGGGGTGATGCCCTGCTCCGTCGCCTGCATTGAGTATAGGTATTGAGGAGAATTCAGATGCAAGGCGTGCAGCCCCTTCCTTTGGGTGTCTGAGCACAATGGCATCCGCATAACTGTCAACAACCCTGATGGTATCTGCCAGTGTCTCTCCCTTTGCAATGGAGCTGGCATCTATAGAGCCAAGGTTGAGTACATCTCCCCCGAGCCGATACATTGCGGTCTCAAAGGACATGCGTGTTCTTGTACTTGGTTCAAAGAAAAGGACTGCCAGGATCTTCCCATTGAGCATGTCTGACTTCTGTTTTCCAAGAGCTATTGGTTCCATCTTTTCGGCTGTCTCAAGTATATGGTCTATCATATCCTTTGAGAAAGATGTCATTGAAATGATATGATGGTCCTTGAATCTCATCGACTACAAAAGGAATTACATAGGATATATGTTTAGTGATATGCATCCACGTTTATATTAAAACTGTCATCTCTTTGAATTGAGCACTTTCATCAGTCGGTCCCATTCATCCGTCTTGACATCCTTGCAGATGTGCTTTGTCTCGTCAGAAGAGTTCCTTTTTGAAGGCTCAGCAAGTTCCCTTAGGTCCATGATTGCACGCATCAATCCTGCAGTTTCGTTGAAGATCTTCTTTGCTTCTTCATGTGTAAGATCCCCTTCTTCCAGGTATCTCTCACATTCCTGCTCTTTCTCATAGAGTATATCAAGGAAGGTCTGTATATTCTCAAGGTCCTCTGGAGTGTATTTTTTCTTGTTCACGATCTCCCAGATCACTTCATGCAGGTTCACTTCCTTTGCTTCAAGCATTACCTTGCGTGGTACCTGTTCGCCTACCCAGAAAAGACGCCTGTGCAGGCTGTTCAACAACTTGTTTCTCTCAAGGTCAGTAATCTCACATTCTTCAGCCATTTCCCTCTACTTAGAGTTAACCTATATATTATTAAGATTTTATCCAGATTAAATTTATAGGTTCTTAAGTATTTAGTAATAAAGAAAATAAATGAAGGTGATCAGATCAAACCTATAATTCAGGTTGCCCTGGATCTTCTGGAAACTGACCGTTCCATCCAGATCGGACATGAGGCTCTAGGGGGTGGTGCTGACTGGATAGAAGCAGGCACACCTCTTATCAAAAGTGAGGGGATGGATGCCATCAGGAAGTTAAGGGAAGCATTTTCCGGAAAGGTCATAGTAGCCGATATGAAGATTGCGGACACCGGGTCCATGGAAGTAGAAATGGCAGCAAAGGCCGGTGCCGATATTATTGTAATACTTGGAAGTGCGGATGATTCCACGGTACTTGAGGCGGTCAGGGCAGCGAAGAAATACGGTGCGAGGATCATGGCTGACCTTATATCGTGCCCTGATCCGGTCCCGCGTTCAAAGGAACTTGAAAAGCTGGGTGTCGACATTATAAACGTACATGCCGGGATCGACCAGCAGATGATGGGCAAGGACTCACTTTCCATCATGAAGGAGGTCGTAAGGGAAGTGAACATACAGGTTGCCATTGCAGGAGGGCTTGACGCCAGTTCATGTGCAATGGCGGTTAAGGAAGGCGCATCCATTGTGATAGTTGGCGGTAATATAGTTCGTTCTGCCGATGTCACCGCCTCCGCGAAAGTAATAAGAGCTGCAGTGGATTCGCTTTCCGTTGCAGAGTATTCAAAGAAGACATTGGATGAGGAGATCCGCTCCATTCTTATGGGAGTCTCCACGCCCAATATCTCGGATGCCATGCACCGCAAAGGTGCCATGCAGGACATATTCTCCATGGTCCCCGGAAAGAGAATGATAGGCACTGCCGTTACAGTCCAGACCTTCAAAGGGGACTGGGCCAAGGCGGTGGAGGCTATCGATGAAGCAAAACCGGGAGACGTCATCGTAATCTACAACGGTAGCAGGCACGTGGCCCCATGGGGCGGCCTTGCGACCCAGAGCTCTCTCAACAAAGGAATTGCGGGCGTGGTAATAGACGGGGCGGTAAGGGACATAGACGATATTCGTACCATGGACCTGCCTGTCTTTGCGACCTGCAATGTTCCCAATGCCGGGGAACCCAAGGGTTTCGGTGAGATCAATGCCGAGATCGTATGCGGTAGCCAGACCGTAAGGCCCGGTGACTATATTGTGGGGGATGATAACGGTGTCGTTGTCATACCCAGAGAGCGTGCATACGAGATCGCAAGGCGTGCAAAGGAGGTCGAAAAGACCGAACAGCGCCTTTTCGAAGAGATTCGCAGGGGAGCAACCCTGTCAGAGGTCATGAAACTTAAAAAATGGGAGAAACACTGAAATGATGGAATTACTGAAAGTGCTTGCATGCATGCCTTTCCTACTCTATGCCTGCTATGCGGACATAAAGACGCGCAGGGTGGCCAATGAGGTATGGGTGGCGATGTTCGGTGTCGGTTACATCTTCATAATGTATGACCTGATGACGCTCGGCCTGCCCTATCTTATCAGGGATGTACTAACGTTCATCTTCATCTTCGTCTTCGTGTACGTGCTTTTCCAGCTAGGTGCTTTCGGAGGCGCAGATGCCAAGGTGCTCATGGTCATCTCCCTGATAATCCCAACGTTCCCGGATATCGTTATACGTGGTACGCAGCTTCCAATCGAAGGCGTGCCCCCGCTCGGCCTGTTCCCCTTCAGCGTATTCGGGAATTCGGTGATACTCACGGTCATTGTACCCATAGGTCTGTTCATCTACAACCTGCTGCACAACCCGCTGAAGGAGAATCTGAAAAGGCCCCTATACATGCTCATTGGCTACAGGACCCCGGTCTCCCGGCTGGAACAGGGTCATTTCCGTATGATCGACTCGTACAGCGAGACCAGGGAAGGTATAAAGTTCGGATTCACCAGGTCAGGCACCGAGTTGAGCTCGAACGTCATTGCAGAACTCAAAGGCTATCTCCGTGATGGCAGGATGAACGACAGCGTCTGGGTCACGCCGGGTCTTCCCTTCATGATCCCGATAACCGCCGGTTTTATCACTGCAGTTGTTTTCGGGGACCTGATATTCTATCTTACCTTACAGTTCATGATGATGTGAACTGCTTCTTGTTTTTAAAGTGAGGTGGAGTTGAGGTAGGGAATTCTCTCCAGAAGTAGATGTGATACTGTAGAATTTCTTTTTTGTAATATGATCAACGCAAAGACGCAAGGGATTGTTTCCTTCTCATTTTTGCGTCCTTGTGTTTGTTTGTATTGAAAGTAACATGTGTTATATTTATAGATTATGGTCAAATCTTCCAACTGAAATTTGGTGAATACTCCTGAATATGTGATCTATTTTTTCTTAATGTTTCGTTGCGTGAGGCATTCGCAATCATATGGCAACATTAGGTATAAATTAATTAAGTTTAGTGCTATTTTCTAATGCATTTATAGCACAAACAGTTCAATCAATGGACATAATACTTAAATAATATAATCTAACATTCTTCAATATCACATTGCAAAAATGTGATCCGGGATCCAAACAAGATTACAAAGTCGGCTTGAATCCCGGCATTGCCCTGAGGCATGGTAATGTTAGCTTTGATGCTGTTTAAAGTTTGCGTGATCTTGCCTCAGGAGTAAGAAAATGAGGTAAAGAACGAATGAAAAGATCGAAAACAAAGGCTATTTTCACTGTAATGCTGCTGTTGTTAGTGGCATTTGTACCAATGGGGAGTGTTCAGGCAGGGGGACTGTCTGATAGTTCAGATGTTTCAAATGTTAAGCAGGTTGAAATCGAGCTTGATCAGAAGGAAGGTATCTTGGTTGTTCCAACAGACAGTGATACGATTAAAGACCTGAGTACGACCAAAGTTTCTGAAACAGCTGCGACAGCCTCCTTCTCTGGAACAATCGACGAAAATAACTTTGTATCACTCGAAGGTACTATAACACTGGATGGAAAGAAGGATAAAGTAAAACTGATTGGAGAAGCTACACAAGTATTCATTGGCTGGGATATCCCCGAGGGCGCAAAGCCAATCTATACTGAAGTAGCAAACATGACCATGACCCGCTATGAAGGTGCGACAGAAATGTACGCTACCTACGTAAACGTCAACGATAAAGCAGGTAAATATAATCTGCATGGAGAATTCTATGAGGATGGTCATGGAGGTTTTGTTGGTACGGTAGATATTGATGGAAAAGAATGTCAGATAGGTCTCCTTGGAAACTCAATGAGCATGTACGAAAGTATAACTCCTACTATTGAAACAAAATCTTACGAATTCATATCAGTACCTCAAAGGAGCCAGTGGGAATTATATTGGGATGGTCACGGTTATGATGCTGCAAGTCGAGCATGTGGAGAAACCACCGCCGCAATGCTTGAAGAATATTGGTCAAGCAACCATCCGGATATATGGGACATCTGGGTTTATAATGGCTATGATAATATGAATACAGGTGAAGCACAGGATTACCTTGATGATCAGGGCATCTATCTACAAAAAGGAATCAGGTCAGGAACGCTATCATATACGATTGGTAAGATTGAAGACATGATCGATGCTGGAAGGCCATTCTACCTGACAGAAGAAAGCCGATGGGGAGCCCGCCATGCAGTAGTCCTTAGGGGATACTCAGATGCATCTTCAAGTTTAAAACCTTATTTCAAACTGAATGATCCAAATACGCTTAACGGTGCAACAGTACTATATTGGTATGAATCCGACTATTCATATTTCAACTATGAAGAAAATGTCTACGAATCGGTTGGTTCCAGCGACACGACTTCAACAGGATATTCTTTCTTGGGGTAAGGTAAAATGATAAAAAAGCAAAGTGAACCAAAATAACAAGGTTCACTTTTTATTTTCAGAGGAAAGACATGAAGCTTACAAATATACTGATCACAATGGTTTTGCTTTTAACCATTAACTGTTCTTCTGCCGCTACAATCACAGTAGACACGCATATTAACAATACCGATTATACTTTTTCCTCGATCCAAGATGCAATCGACCATGCCCAGGAAAATGACTCTATAGCTCTGAATAGTGGAGTGTACCATGAAAATCTTATCATTAATAAATCCGTAAATCTCTACTCTTTTACTCTTAATCCAAGGGATGTAATTATTAAATCCAATGAGTCATCGTTACCTGTAATTCGCGTTCTTTCGGATAATGTAAAAATAAATGGCATAACTATAACCGGACGAAATTATACATATCCCACAGCAGGAGTTTTCATCGATAATGCAAATCGTTTGCAGATACAAAACAACGTAATTACCCATACTCTCGATGGTCTTTATATTGAGCAATCCTCTGGAAGCTATATTCAAAATAATACAATTTTCTTGAATGCCGGACATGGGATATATCTTCTTGATTCTACACTGAACAACTTGGAAAACAATAATATTCGCGATAATAAACGTGGTATTTACTTAGATGAGTCTGACCAGAACAAAATTGCAGATAATAAAATCAACAATAATCATGTCTATGGAATAGCCCTTAGAAAATCATCCCGCAACACAATCACCCAGAATCAACTGACTCTCAATAATATTGGCACGGCATTGACATCATCTGATGATAACATGATCTCAGGTAATAATGTTAATGAGAACAAACAGTATGGTCTTCATTTATGGCAATCAAACTCAAATTCAGTAACAGACAATTCTTTTGTAGAGAATAATGATTCGGGAATACGCTTAATCTCCTTGAGTTCAAATAACATATTTGAACAAAATACTTTCTCCAACAATTGGAATGGAATAACTATCGAAAGCACTGACAACAATATAATAAAAAATAATAAGTTTCATTTAAATAAAGAATATGGCATTTACCATTTATTTCCCGATGATAAGAACATTATTGAAGACAATTCTTTCTCAGACAACCGCTCTGAAAATATAAAGCTCACCCCATTGCAGGAACTATTCATTTTTATAGTTGCCATGATAACACTAACTATAATCGCTTTTTACTTCAGACTGACCTGGTTGAAGAAAGGTCTTCTCGGTTTAAGCATATTGATTGTAGTATCAGTCATTTTGCTCATTGCATGGTATTTCCCATTTGAGTCTGGTTTGCCTGGAAACAATATTTATGTTGAGAATTTAGAGATTAATGCAAGCCCCATAGGCGAAACGCATTCCAGAGTTACTCTTTCAATGAATCTGAATTACCTTTACAAAGACTCTTTCTCTCAAACCAATGATAGTGGTCAAATGACCGATAATCTGCCCGTTTTTGTGCAGGTGCTATCTTCAATACATATGGGCGGACCGGATTCCGGTAAGAAAAAGGTATTGGAATGTGAAGAGGAGGTTGTTCTGGAATATTTAGGGGAGAATCCTTATGAATGTACAATTGAGCTGAAATCAGGAAGGGAGTATTATCTAGAGATCAATGTACAGATGATTGAAGAATTGCCATATCCACATCCGTCCTACGGAGAGACAAAGTGGAAATTGCTTGGAGGATTGAGTGAGAAACTAGATTTAAGATAATTTTTGTGTTGAAGAGGGAAGAGAAAGTTTGTGATTTTACGCAATACCAGAAAATGGCTCTGTAGAAATCCTGCTATTTCCCACTTTAAAGTCAGCAGTTTCTAATTACTCTAAAAGAACACAAAGACACAAGGACGCGAAGACATAAAGTTAAGGTTCCTTGCGTCTTTGCGTTGATCATATCGTCAGGATTTATCATATTTTCACTAGCATTTCTTGTACGTAGGAAATGGCACTTTGGAAATTAGTTACAGTATAGGGCATATATGGGCGAAGAATGCCAGTTTTTATCTAATTCTCAGATTTTCACCACCTTTTAATACCACCGCCAACAAACTATAAACCAGGAGGTGGGCTCTTTGGCTGAAAAGACCACGGAAAAGAAAGACCTTAAAGAAGAAGACGAAAAGCAAGTAAAGGTATCTCCTGTCAGGCCGGGCGATTCCCGCCTGCGCGGCAGAAGGCATCTGCTGGATACCTGCGAGTGAACAGGAAGTAATCAGGTCTGCTCGCTTTCCGTAAGTATCTCGGACCACACGGCTCTGATCTCCTCTTCTGAAAAACTGTCACCTAGCTTTGCTTTTGTAAGGATAACCATTTCTTTATCCAGTTTTTTTATGGTTTCCAGGATCTTTTCACGTTTGCTACGCTTGCCGTTTGCAGTTTCTTCTACGATTTTTTCAGTTACAGCTTCTTTTGTTGTTATCTTTGACATGTCCTCGGTGCCGCTGTTACCTGCTGAGTTTCCCTCTTGCTCTTCACAATATTTACTGATCTCTTTCAGGAATATGTCGCCGTACTTCTTCAGTTTGTACTCTCCGACTCCGGTGATTTTCAGTAGTTCGGCCTTGTTTCCAGGTTTTTTTGAGGCCATCTGCTTCAGGCTCGTGTCTGCAAACACTACATAGGGTGGCACATCCTGCAATTCGGCCATGCTCTTACGCAGCTCTTTCAATCTCGTGAACAGTTCATTATCCTTATTCGATGCCTTTTTACTGGCATATGCCGGTGATGCTCTGATCTTGCTTTCAGTGAACAGTATGGCTTCTTCGGGCAGTTCCTCTTCGAAAGTTTCAGCATCGACAACATCTGTCGTCCCTGTCGTTGTTAGGGTTACCGTCCGTTTGCCACTGAGGATCTCCATGCTTGCTTTATTGAGCTTCAGGAGCGGGTACCTTGCCCCTTCCACTTTGATCAGGTCCTGCTGTACCAGTTCACGGGCTATTTCCATCCACCTGTCCTTGGTGTGCATGTCGCCCGAATTGTAGGACTTCAGTTTATCATGTTTTTTATCCCTTATCTTCTTGGCATTGGAGCCACTCAGGACGTCGATGACATGGGTCATGCCGAAGCGCTGATCAAGTTCATTGATGCAGTTAATCAGCAGTCTTGCATCCTCGGTGCCGTCGATCTTTTGTCTTGGCTTCAGGCAGACATCGCATTTACCGCAGTTGTCCTCTTCGATCTCCTCTCCGAAATAGCCAAGGAGCACTTTCCTGCGGCATGTGGAGCTTTCGCAATATGCTACCATGTCCTGAAGTTGCTTTAAGGCGATGTCCCTCTCTTCCTTCTTCCCCTTCTGTTTGATGAAATACTCGATCCTGTACCTGTCCCCGCGGCTGAAGAAGAGAATGCATTCACATTCCAGTCCGTCACGTCCGCCCCTGCCTGTTTCCTGGTAGTAGCCTTCCAGGTTCTTTGGAAGGTCATGGTGGATTACAAAACGCACATTGGACTTGTCGATTCCCATCCCGAAGGCGACGGTTGCCACAATGATATCCACTTTTTCCTTGATGAACATCTCCTGATTCTTTTCCCGCCGGGAATCGCTAAGTCCTGCATGATATGGGAGTGCGTTGAACCCATCCTTCCTGAGCTTTGCAGCTACAGTGTCTACATTCCTGCGACTCAGGCAATAGACTATTCCACTTTCCCCTCTGTGTTTCCTCAGGTATTGCAGGATCTGGTTATATGTATCTTTTTTTGGTCTTATCTCATAAAGCAGGTTCTGGCGGTTAAAACTGGCAACATAGGTCCTGCAGCTCTTGATGCCCAGCTGTGCAATCGTGTCTTCCCGTACTTTGGGAGTGGCGGTAGCTGTCAGGGCGATGATCGGAACACTGGGGAACTTTTTCTTGAGAAAACTGAGCTTGCGGTACTCCGGCCTGAAATCGTGGCCCCATTCCGATATACAGTGGCTTTCATCGATGGCGAAAAGGCTTACCTTCGCCTTCTGTATCAACGATATGGTATGGGACATGGTTAGCCTTTCAGGTGCCACATACAATATCTTGATCTCATTATTCTCGATCTCCCTGTATATCCTCCTTGATTCGGCCTGGTTCAGGGTGCTGTTAAGGTATGCGGCACTGATACCGCTTGCCTGCAGGCCGTCTACCTGGTCCTTCATCAGGGAGATGAGCGGGGAGACAACGACCGTCAGGCCATCAAGCAGGAGGGCGGGCAACTGGTAACACAGGGACTTTCCTCCTCCTGTGGGCATCAGTACAAAAGTGTCCCTGCCTTCAAGCACATCCCTGATAATATCTTCCTGAAGGGGACGAAAACACGAGTAACCAAAGTACTTCTGGAGAGTTTGATGCATCTTTTGACCGGTAATCTTTTTTCTGCCTATATGGACTCTCCATATATAACATTCTGGCAAGCGGGGTGTAAGTAATAGTAAGTAATATTCACATCATGCCGGCAGAGCATATGTATTATAATGCCGTTTTCTGTTCCGGTGTTTCCGGGAAGGCGAGCATTAATATGTACGAACTTATATCTGAGGAATAAATCTCAATTAAAGCATTTAAACCATTTAAAAGTTCAAAATCATTAAATTCATTTGCCGGAGTTCATATTCATGGTTAAAGTAGAAAAATTCATTCCAAAAGCGATAGAGAAGATCAGTCAGCAGGTCGATGGCAGGGCCATTATTGCACTCTCAGGAGGTGTCGACAGTTCCGTATGTGCGATCCTGGCCCACCGTGCAATAGGTGACCGGCTGACACCTATCTACATCGACACGGGCCTGATGAGGAAAGGGGAAACAGAGAGGATAAAAGAGATATTCTGTGACATGAACCTCCAGGTCGTCGACGCAAAGGACCGCTTCCTTGGAGCCCTTGCAGATATCGAGGACCCTGAAGACAAACGCAAGGCTGTCGGTGAAACTTTCATTCGTGTATTTGAGGAAGAAGCAAGATTGCTGGATGCAGAATACCTTATACAGGGGACTATTTACCCCGACAGGATCGAATCCGAGGGTGGTATAAAGTCACACCACAACGTCGGTGGTCTTCCTTCAGTTATGGATTTCAAGGCAATTGTGGAACCAATAGAGGACCTGTACAAGGACGAGGTAAGGGAAGTGGCACGTGCTCTTGAACTCCCTCATGAGATATCCGAAAGGATGCCTTTCCCGGGTCCGGGTCTTTCAGTAAGGATAGTGGGCAAGGTCACTGAGGGACTGGTGGACATCGTAAGGGAAGCCAACGCAATTGTGGAAGAGGAACTCGTAGAGCAATTCCACCCGTGGCAGACCTTCGCGGCTATCATCGGCAAGGGAACCGGTGTAAAAGGTGATGTCAGGGTACACGGCTGGATAGTTGCGGTGAGGGCCGTTGGTTCAAGGGACGGCATGACGGCAGAGGCAATGGAATTGCCATGGCCAGTCCTAAATAAGATCGAATCCAGGATCTCTGCAGCACTTCCCACGGTTGCACGTGTTGTCTATGATCTTACCCCCAAGCCTCCGGCTACAATAGAGTTCGAGTAAATGTCACTAAATAAATCAGTCCTTGAAATAAGGAACAGGCAGAGGGTCAAACCCTCTCCGCCGGACAAACCCTGTGCTGCATGGACAGGAACAGACCTGCTGGATGGTCGAAAGGTCGATACCATTACCATCATTTTCAGGACTTCCGGGTGCTGGTGGGGAAAGGCTGGAGGCTGTACCATGTGCGGTTACGTGTACGACAGCGCCCAGACTCCGCCATCTGATGAAGACTTGCTGAAGCAGCTTGAAAATGCCATGAAAAAGGCTTCAGGCTTTAACGAGTTCATGGTCAAGATATTCACTTCCGGAAGCTTCCTTGACATCCGCGAGGTCCCGCTTGAGGTGAGGCACCGTATTCTTTCTGCTCTGGAAGAAGACAGCAGGGTGGTAAAGGTGCTTGTGGAAACTCGTCCCGAGTTCGTTAACGAGGAAACCATGAGAGATTGCCGTAACTCCCTCAAAGACAAGTCTTTTGAGATAGCCATGGGTCTTGAGACAAGTTCTGACCTTATAAGGAAAGATTCTATCAATAAGGGCTTCACCTTCGATGATTTCAAAAGGGCCGCTACAGTTGCCAGGAATAACAATGCAACGGTAAAGACTTACTTGATGCTGAAACCTCTCTTCCTCTCCGAAAGGCAGGCCCTTGAGGATATGGTAAAGTCCGTCAGGGATGCCGCTCCATACAGCGATACTTTCTCAATAAATCTCTGTAATATCCAGAATGGCACATTCGTGGAGAACCTGTGGCAGAGAGGCCAGTACCGTCCTCCGTGGTTATGGAGTATCGTAGAGATCCTCAAAAGGACCAGGAAAGAGTTTCCTGACATGGTAATAACTTCCGACCCGGTAGGTGCGGGTTCAAAGAGAGGTCCCCACAACTGTAAGGAATGCAGCAGGGATGTTGCAGATGCCATAAGGCAGTTCTCGCTCACCCAGGATATTTCCTGCCTGGAAGTCCTTGATTGTGACTGTATGGATCTGTGGGAATGCGTGCTGCAACTGGATGACCATACATTTGGATCACCTATTACGGACTGATCTTAAAAGCAGATAATTTGAAGAAAGGGAATATCTCCCTTTCAAATTCTAATTTAATTGCGGTAGACCATTGTTCCTATCCCGGAGTCCGTGAACAGCTCAAGTAAAATGGAGTGGGATACGCTTCCGTCGATGATGTGCACTTTCTCCACACCGCTCGTGACGGCAGTTGCGGCACCTCTCAGCTTGGGGATCATGCCTCCGGAAATGACTCCTTCCTCTACAAGTTGTTCTATCTCTTCAACGGTCACCCTTGATATACGTGATGACTTATCCTTGATGTCCCTGAGCAGTCCGGGCACATCGGTCATAAGAACGAGCTTCTTTGCCCCGAGTGCAGCAGCAATGTCGCCGGCAATCGTATCTGCGTTAAGGTTCAGGGCCTTTCCGTTCATATCAGTGGCGATCGGCGATATCACCGGGATGTATCTCTCCTTTATGACAATGTTCAGGATTTCCGGGTTTACGATCTCCGTATCCCCCACCCATCCAAGGTCCACCTCATGCTCGACACTTTCGATGATCACTTTCTGGAAAGGTTTCTTCTTTGCGATTATCATCCTGCCATCCTTCCCGGAAAGTCCTATGCCTTTGCCACCATGCTTGCCTATGAGTGAAACTATCTCGGTATTGATGTTACCCACAAGCACCATCCTTGCAATCTCAAGCGTCTCATCATCAGTTATGCGTAACCCCCCGAAAAATTCCGGTTTTTTACCCATGCGTTCCATTTTCTGGGTGATCTCCGGTCCTCCTCCGTGGACGATTATCGGGTGGATACCAACGAATCTGAGTAACACGATGTCCTGTACTATGTCGCTCATTACCTGGGGGTCGACCATTGCATGGCCACCAACCTTGATCACCATTACGGAATTGTAGAATTCCCGGATATATGGAAGTGCTTCTATCAGCACGTTCTCACGTTTAAGTGTCATGTTACTACCTGTATTATTGATGGGAACCGGAAGAAGGAAATAACTATTCCAGTACCTGTGAGTGGTATAGATTATTCCTTCAACGATTTAAAGCTTGTTTGGCACGCTTGCCAAAGTAAAAAAAGAACCCATATAATATGGGTTATGATGATCAGATCTTATCCAGCTTTTCAATGCCTACTTTCTTTACGAATGGCTTGTTGATCTTGTCAGGCATCCAGTCTGGCTTGTTCTTTGGTGCCGCAACCATCTCTCTCCATCCCTTGAATATGTGGATCTTCTTTGTTCCACGTTCACGGAGCCTGATATCTTCCGGCTTTGATTTTGTTCCTTTTCCTCTGTTTGCTACCTTGAGTGCGGCCTGGCGTGGCTGCTTTCCAGTGAACACCCCATGTTCATTTCCTTTCTTGTCTCTTAACACAAAGTTTCTTGTTTCGGACATCTTGTCACCTCGTAATCATTATGCGATTACCACTGCTTACCGTATTTAGTATGTAAAGTATATATATTTTTCTTTTAATGTCGTCCTTTGTTCCTGATTTGCTGAAATACCGTTTTTTTAGTAATGAAAAACCCCCAAATAGAGGTAATTTTCGCACTTTTTATGACTGTGTGTCTGATGCTTGAGCGCTATACGGCAACAAGACAAGTTAACTTGATTTATTCAGGGTGCAGAAAATCACATTCATGGTGTCTTATGAGTGGACTAAATAAATATTTTGGAAATTATTATAGCATGCCCGGAATTTATTTCATTATTTGTCTTTTTAACACAACATTTACATGTAATGAGTCCATTTCAAGTGCTTATTAGCAATGTTACTAAAGAGTTCCATACTTTTATTTTTCATTTTGAGGTAATATCATGGAAGTTCCAGTCGTTAAACTACCGGATATACAGGCTAACAAGCCTCAGATCCCGATCAACCTTACTCGTGTTGGTGTAACTAACGTAAAAAAGCTTGTTGAGGTCAAAAGAAAAGAAAAACGTCCAGTTGTTCTTATAGCTACGTTTGATATCTTTGTGGACCTTCCTTCTCATCTGAAGGGAGCGAACCTCTCCCGTAACTTCGAAGCAGTTGACGAAGTTCTTGAAAAAGCTGTCAGTATGCCTGTTTATGAGGTCGAACAACTCTGTAGCGATGTAGCGCAGAGTTTGTTGAACCGTCATGAATACGCAACCCGCGCAGAAGTTATTCTGAAAAGCGAGTATGTGATAAAGAGAGAATCCCCCTCCACAAAAATGGAATGTCAGGAAGTCGTGGATATCTTTGCAGAAGCAATAGCACTGCGCGATGAAGTGGAGAACATGGTTGTCAAAAAACTCATCGGTGCCGAGGTCGTCGGGATGACCGCCTGTCCATGCGCCCAGGAAATAATGAGGGATAATGCCAGAAAAGAGCTGGAATCCATCGGGATTGAGAATAGGAAGATCGCCGAGTTCCTTCACAGGGTTCCCATGGCAACCCATAACCAACGCGGACGCGGTATAATCTCCATCGAAGTGGAAGGTAACAAGTTCGTCTCCCTTGAAAAAATAATTGAGATAATTGAGAATTCCATGAGTTCCAGTGTATATGAACTTCTCAAACGTTCCGATGAGGCCATGGTTGTCCAGAGGGCTCACAACAATCCCAAGTTCGTAGAAGACTGTGTGCGCACAATGGCGAAGAATGTCGTAAAGGAGTTCCCTCTGCTTCCTGACGAGGCCATCATAACTATCAAACAGATCAACGAGGAAAGTATTCACAGGCACAACGCGTTTGCTGAAAGGGTTGCAACCCTTGGTGAACTGCGAAGTGAGATCTCACAGGAATAAAACGGACAGGTATTAATCCTGTCTGTTCCATATTTGCGTATTGCAGAATGAGGAGTTCGATTGGTGGAAGAAACAGAAACTCAGAATGCCTCTGACATAAACGGGGACCCTATTGAACCCGGGACTGTTGTGAGGTACATAAATACCGGTACTGTAGGAAAGGTCGCTGAGATCAGAACAGATGATGAAGGAGTCTGGGCTCTGGTCGATAGCACAGGACTTTTCTACAAGGTCGAAACCCTTGTCGTAACAGACGCAAGTGAACTGAAGGAAAAGGTGGAGACCACAAAGACTGCTTCCGAAGCAGAAGAATACATGCGGCGGTATGGTTCGGCAGGTCCGGAATCAGTTGATATAGGGCAGGTCACAGGCGGCGGTTGATCCGCTCACCTGTTTTATATTTCATTCAGATAAAGCCTTCCTTTTCAAGCAGTGTCAGGGAACGGATCCATTCTCCCTTTGGTTCTCTTGACGTGCCTACAACAAGTCTTTTGAGGTCGCCTACCTTTTCCACAGTCCCGCTGGCTTCAATGGTCTCACCTGCAAGTGCCTGGCCTGCATAGGTGTGCGTGTATGAGAGCACATGGTCTATTTTCTCATGTTCTATTTTGTACACTGAAGGGCTGTCAAAGGCAAGGTCGGCATTTGTTACCTTTGCTTCTATTTTCATTTTCCCTGTATCCTCTCCCCTGCGGACGGGTTCTTTTATCTGTTCCCAGTCCCGAACAAAGAGAAGATCGAAATATGTTCCCTCCACCATTCCACGGTTGCCTTTTCTTTTCTCATGGAGGACGAACTCCTCAAAGCTTATTTCGGGGATGCGTTTGCGATATATCTTCTTCCACATCTCATCATCGATGTCCTCTATGGGGCCATCTTCGTCCTTTGCATCTCTTATGGCATCCCGTGCCACAAACCAGTTTGCACCGTATACTACAAAATCGACATCCGACCCTTCATTCTGGAGTCCGGGCAGGAATGAACCTGTGACTCCCATCTTATCCGTTGGCACGCCTGCGTCTTTAAGGGTCCGGACTATCGCACTGACACGACTGTCTGATCTGCTGAGGTCTTCGATGACATCGTTTGGTCTCAGGACTTTCTTTATCTTGTCTTCGGGAACAACATGCACATCCTCTACCCATTCAGGCCTGTTCTTGCGCATGAAATCAAAGGCCACGTCAAAATCATACTTTTTATAGCGGATGCCATTGAGCTCACGTTCGCCATTCTCATCCGGTACATACCTCAAAGTCGACCTTATGCCATGAGGATGGAAATAATCAGAAACTGCAAATATCCAGTCATCTTCTGTTATAAGGAAATCCCTTATCCTTGTTTTTATCATTGCTATCATCCATATCTTATTTTCACATTGGTTTAAAGTAGATTGCATTTATGCATAAAAATGGTTTGCAAGGGTTTGTGCTTTTCAAATGAGTTAAATACATCCGATTATATTCAATAGGAGTGGTATTTGTTCTGAAACACTGATAAGGTGAATCTTTTGAACTCCCTCGATAAATGGATAAGAAGTCTTCGACGTCAATTCCACCGTGAACCGGAACTGAGTTTTAATGAGTACCGGACGCAGGAAAAGATAATTTCTGTGCTTGGAGAGCTCGGAATAGATTGCAGAAAGATTGCGGACACCGGTGTGATTGCCGACATACACGGAGATGAATCTGGCCCCTGCATAGCCATTCGCTCTGACACGGATGCCCTTGCTGTAGTTGAGAGATCTACCGGGTTCAACAAGGACTATATCTCCCGGAATCCGGGTGTGATGCATGCCTGCGGTCATGACGGGCATATGGCTATCGTGCTTGGGGTTGCCAGGCTCCTCCAGGAGCAAAGAGAATCTTTCAGGGGTTCTGTGAGACTGATATTCCAGCCTGCGGAGGAAGTACCTCCTGGCGGAGCGGTAAAGGTCATAGAGGAAGGCGGCCTTGAAGGTGTGGATGCCATCGTTGGTCTGCATATATTCGGCGATGTTGATGTGGGGGCGGTAAACATACGTCCGGGTCCTTTCATGGCAAGTTCGAACCGCTTCACAGTGAAGATATTTGGAAAAGGCGGTCATCATTCAACGCCTGACTACTGCATCGACCCTATAGTAATAGCCGCTGAATTCGTATCTTCCCTCAAGCCGATGATATCCGAAAAAGTCGATCTTTCGGACTATGCACTTGGGTTTGGCACCGTCCATAGCGGTAAGCAGTTCAACAGGACTCCGGATGACATCGAGATCGTAGGCAGTTTCAGGACATTTGACGATAAGGACACTGAGGCCATAAAGATGACCATGTCCTCACTTCTGGATTCCCTGATGGATGTCTATTCTCATAAGGATCATAAAGGAGTTCCCTCCTACAAGCTTGATGTCCAGTGCGGCTATCCTGTACTCTTCAATGATCCGGTTTTCACGAATACTGCTTCCGGATTGCTGAAAAACAGGTTTCCAGGTGTTAATGACGATGCTGCGGCAATCTTTGGTGCAGAGGATTTCGCCTATTATCTGCAGCAAGTCCCGGGCATGTATGCCATAATCGGAACAAGGAATGTTGAAAAAGGAATTGTGGAGGGAAACCATTCATCAAGTTTTGACATAGACGAGGATGTATTGATGACCGGTGTTGAACTACTTCATTCCGTTGCTCTTGCTTTCCTGAAAGACCCGGGAGCCTATCTCGGATGAGGATCATACCATTCTCGCCCGAGTATTCTGCCGGGATCAGATCATTTGTGATCGGTGTGCTTGCGGAGGAAGGGTTTGCCTATGATCCGCAAAAGGATTCCGACCTTGATGACATCGGGGGCAATTATGTCGGGAGCGGCAGAGCTTTTTTCCTGTCGGTTGAAGATGGCAGGATAGTCGGGACGTCTGCTGTAAGGAGCCTGGGCCCGGGTGTCTGCGAGATCAAAAGACTGTACGTTAAGAACGAATGCAGGGGAAGGGGTATGGGACTGGCATTGTTCAGGACCGCACTGGACTTTGCACAAAAGCATTATTCAAAAGCAAAACTGAAAACCAATTCCTCTCTAAACAAGGCCATATCGATCTATCTGGGACATGGTTTCAATGTAGTGGGAGAAGTAGATGGGACTCTGTATTTTGAAAAGTCCCTGTAGTTCTGTGAGATGTATTTCAGATACCCTTTAGCATTGCGACTTCATCGCAATTCGGGAACTTCGGACATTTTATGCATCCGCTCCATACTTTATGCGGAAGCAGTTGCTTGTCTATTCTCTCAAATCCCTGCTTCTCAAAGAATGGGACTGCATAGGTTAGTGTGAAAACACTCCTTATACCAAGGTCCTTTGCTTCTTCAAGACATGTCGTGACAAGTTCGGTGCCTATGCCCCGTTCTCTGTACTCTTCCTTCACGGCAAAGGACATCACTTCCGCCATGTCCTCCCAGCTTACCTGAAGAGCACAGCAGCCTATGATCTCATCGTCTATTTCGCAAACATAAAAACTGCGGGTGAACTCATACAGTTCGCTCAAAGAACGCTGCAGCATCATTTCCTGTTTTGCATAATGGTCTATGATGCTCTTGATACCTGGTATATCATTAACAGTAGCCTTTCTTATTATCAATTATCGATCTCCGGAAATTATTAAAAGAAAAATAGCGAGCGTGAAGGGATTTGAACCCCCGGCTTGCAGCTTAGGAGGCTGCCGCCATATCCTGACTAGGCCACACGCTCATAGCGCGGTACACTGTAATAGCATTCAGCATCTTAAACTTATTGGTGGGATTGGCTGTTCAGCAGTCTATAATTCATAATTTTCATCTGACCTTTAAAAGGATATGCTCAGGATCACAGAATATTCTCTATCTTTTCGATGAAGTCCTTATTATTTGTAACATTCAGCTCAATTCCAAGCATCCCTGGGGGAAATCCCAGTGCAAGTCCCAGAAGCTGGGTGTAGTGCAGTACAGGTATATTGTAATCGACTCCTGTTCTCTGCTTTATCTCCTCCTGTCCCATATCGAGTTGCATGTGGCAGAAAGGACATGCATTTACTATGCAGTCGATGCCCGCTTCCTTTATCCGTGAGAGCTTGTGATCCGCTATTTTCAGGGAATCGTCCTTCAATGCGGAACGTACTCCGCCGCCGGCCCCGCAGCATTCCATCTTGTCGGGATAGTCCACGCTGGTGACTCCCAGACACTCTATTAGTTCATCGAAGAACTCCGGTCGCTCAAAGGCTCCAAGCCCTCTGCTTCGCGAAGGTTTGAGCAGGTGGCAACCATAATGTACGGCAACCCTTAGTTTCAGGGGCTTTTCAACATGGGACCTGATATTTTCAGTTCCCACTTCCCTGTATAGGTACTCTATTATATGCCTGATCTCTATGTTTCCTTTGAACTCCTTTCCGATCTTTGCAAGATGCTCGTTGGTTCTTTCTCTAAGCCGTGTGTCGCTCTTGAGTATATGGTTCGCGTCTGCCAGTGAAGCAAAACAGCCGTTGCATATGGTCAGTATGTCTCGCTGCAGATTTTCTGATAATACTATGTTGCGGCTTGCAACAGCCAGCCATGTCGGCTCATCGAACGATCTGAATACGCCAGGTGCGGGACAACAGGAAGAACCTTCAAGGTCAATGCAATCGATATCCAGCTTTGCCAGGCATAATCTGGTCGCCATCTCTATGCCCGGATATCTATTGGGTATCAGGCAGCCAAGGAAAAGCGTCACTCCTTTCATGTTTCCCCCTTTTTTGATCTCGTTTTTTCTTTTTTATCCAGCAATACATCAAAACCGCATGAAACAAGGAGTAATTTGACCTCTTCAAGCTCTTCGGGATACTTGTGAACTGTTTCAGGTAGCTCATTTAGTCCAAGATCGATCCTCTTTTTCCGGTTCTCATCGTCAATTGGCACTGCATGACCATATTCCATGAGGAGCTCACTGACCTTTCTGTGCTCAGGGTGCATTATTCCCTCATGCGCTGCAATTGTCCTTATTGTAAGCACTGCATCCACGATATCAATGTTTCGCGGGCAGCGTTCCTGGCAATTGTAACAGGTCGTGCACATCCAGAGTTCTTCATCTAGCAGGACATCGGCAGTTTTAGCGGCTTTTCTGACAAGTTTTCGGATGTTAAGGCTTGTGTGCCTGCCTGAGGGACAGCTTCCACTGCATACGCCGCATTGCATACACTTGAATATGTCTTTGGGGACGTTCTTAATTCCACCCAAAGCCCCTGCATCATCTTGTGGTGTATATGGCATGTTACTCACATTTTTGAGAGTTTTATAGGGAAACAGAATAAGATGTTCCTTATATGTATTTTTTGCAAATTTGATAAATCTTCCGACAAAGGTCACTCACCAGCTATGTGGAATATCTGGTTAACTCCGGGGCGCAGAGAATTATTCTTGCACATTTGCATCTCTGCGCATTGCGTCGATATAGTTCAAAATTAAAATCTTACAGCACTGTTAAAATCATGAACAGCGGAAGATATTGACTTAGTGGATTGGTAGTACTTGTTACTTGTACGGTTCAGATGATCACTGGCAAATGAGCCTTCTATGCAAAGGGGACATGACATTCCTATTCATGCAATAAATAGGCGACTGTACAGGTTTATTAGTTATAAGGCCTCTATCTTTAGTGGAGCGTGATGTGGGGATTTGTATCCAAAGTTACAAGGCAATAGGTATATATATTAGATGATAGGTAATGGGATACTTACAACCCCTACTGAATAGAGGAGTAGTCAAAATGGTAAAAGCAAACCCAGTAACAAAGGAAGAAGTGTTACAGACTGTAACCGAGTGCGATGTAAAGTTCATAAGGACCCAGTTCACCGATACTCTCGGTATGATCAAAAGCTGGGCAATTCCTGCAGAAGACCTCGAGGGTGCATTTGAGAACGGTGTAATGTTCGACGGTTCATCGATCGAAGGGTTCACAAGGATCGAAGAATCCGACATGATCCTCATGCCAGACCCATCTACCTTCAGGATACTCCCATGGAGACCAAAGGAAGGTGCAGTTGCACGTATTATCGGTGATGTGTACAGACCTAACGGCAAGCCATTCGAGGGTGACCCAAGATATGTCCTCAAGCAGGCAATCGCAAAGGCCGCAGACATGGGCTACACAATGAACACAGGCCCTGAACTTGAGTTCTTCCTTTTCGAACTTGATGAGAAAGGCCACCCAACCACAAACCTTACAGACAAGGGAGGATACTTCGACTTTGCTCCTCTTGACAAGGCACAGGATGTAAGAAGAGCAATCGATTTCGCTCTCGAGGACATGGGCTTTAAACTGGAAGCTTCCCACCACGAAGTCGCTCCTTCACAGCACGAGATCAACTTCAGATTCGGTGATGTGCTGACAACATGTGACAACATTATAACATTCAAGTATGTCGTAAAATCCATTGCATATCACATGGGATACTACGCAAGCTTCATGCCAAAACCACTCTATGGTGTGAACGGTTCAGGTATGCACTCAAACCAGTCCCTCATGATAGACGGAAAGAACGCATTCTATGATCCTGACACCCCTGACAGGCTCTCAATAACTGCAAAGCAGTACATTGCGGGTATCCTTAAACACATCCGTGAGTTCGCAGCAATCACAAACTCCACTGTAAACTCATACAAGAGGCTCGTACCCGGGTATGAGGCACCTATCTACTGTACCTGGTCTGCATCAAACCGCAGCTCCCTTATCAGGATCCCTGCATCAAGGGGCATTGGTACCAGGATCGAACTGAGATGTCCTGACCCGGCATGTAACCCATACCTTGCATTCGCAGCGATGCTCAGTGCTGGTCTTGACGGCATCAAGAACGAGATGGAACCACCAGCATCCACTGATGTCAACATCTTCAAGCTTACCGAAGAAGACAGGGCAGCAAGAGGAATCGAATCCCTTCCAGGCGACCTGAAGGAAGCGATCGACATCATGGCAGCCAGTGAGTTCACAAAGAACGTAGTTGGTGACCACGTATTCACAAACTACCTCAAAGCAAAGAATGCCCAGTGGGATGAATACAAGGCTCAGGTCCACCAATGGGAACTTGACACCTACCTTAGCATACTGTAAGGGGAATTCCCCTTACTTTCACTTTATGAAAAATTCAATTCAAGATATCCGATTTAAAATAACTTTGATCAGCAGTGTTTTTCTGGCTGATAAAACGTGAATAGAGTTGTTCACGAAAATTCGGGCTTTTTCCGATATGGATTTTTGCATGGTTAAATTCATATCAGGTAAACACTATCTCATAGCCCTTAATATTAAATACTTATAGTGATCAACATGTGCGGAATTATAGGCGTAATCGATCGGACCATGGCCAGGATGGACGGCTCCAGCATTAAAAAGGCCCTGAGTCTGATGGATGAAAGAGGAAGTGGAGAAGGAGCCGGATATGTAGCTTATGGCATATATCCGGACTATGCAGATTGCTACGCCATCCACGTATTTTTTGACAATCTGCTTGAACCGAAATCCATGGTGGATAAGATCCTCCAAAAATGGGGCAGGATAGTCCACCAGGAAGAGATCCCGACATACGAACAACCGGGACTCAAAAAGGAACACATACCCTGGAGATATTTCTTTAAACCTTATACAGATCTGATGGTGGGTACTACAAACCCTGACGATGATAATGTCAAGCGTCTTGTGATGCTGATAAATTCGGACGTGGAAGGTGCCCTGGTTTTCTCATCCGGTAAGAACCTTGGCGTCTTCAAGGCCGCAGGATGGCCTGAAGATGTAGCCGACTTTTACAGGATAGAAGATTACAAGGGTTATATCTGGCTTGCACACAACCGCTATCCTACCAATACTTCAGGATGGTGGGGAGGCGCTCACCCATTCAACCTGCTTGACTGGTCGGTTGTCCACAACGGCGAGATAACATCATACGGTACCAACCGTCGTTATGTGGAAAGTAATGGTTACCAGTGTACCATGTTAACTGACACGGAAGTAGTTGCTTATCTCTTCGACCTTCTGGGCAGGAGACACGGTCTTCCCTCTGAGATGGTGGTCCAGGCTCTTGCTCCTCCATTCTGGGATGAGATCGACGAGATGCCTGAGAAACAGGAAGAGTTCGTGCGCACATTGCGCCTCACCTACGGTCCTGCGTTGATGAACGGTCCCTTTGCGATAGTTGTTGCCACAAAGGAAGGAATAGTGGGTTTCACTGACAGGATAAAGCTACGTCCTCTTGTTGTCGGAGAGAACGGGCCACGTCTTTACCTTTCAAGTGAAGAGGCGGCTATTCGTACAATGGACCCTGAAATAGAAAGGATATACATGCCAAGAGCAGGCGAACCAGTCATCGGGAGGGTTGTCGAATGAGCCTCGGAAGTGTTCCCCTCAAGTACAGGATCAGCATCGACCGTGACCAGTGTATGAAATGTATGCGCTGTGTCGATAACTGTTCCTATGGCGTTTACAGGGTCGAGAATGATAAGATCCTCATAGATTCACGCAAATGTACTGCATGCCACCGCTGTATCTCCATGTGTCCGAGGGATGCCATAATGCTTCAGGAAAGGCCTGTGGATTACCGCAGCCATCCGCTCTGGACCGTAGAAGCACGTGAAGATGTGATAAACCAGGCACGTACAGGAAAGATCATCCTGGCGGGCATGGGCAATGCAGTTGATTATCCCATCATATTTGACAGGCTGGTGCTGGATGCATGCCAGGTCACCAATCCAAGTATCGATCCTCTGAGAGAGCCGATGGAGCTGAGGACATACATTGGTAAGAAGCCTGCAAAACTTGAATTTACAAAGAATGATGGCGACATCGATCTCAAGACAAAGCTGACCCCTAATCTCAAGCTCGACACCCCGATCATGATCGGTCACATGAGCTACGGTGCGATCAGCCTTAACGCACAGCTCAGTCTTGCAAAGGCAGTTGCAAAGACCGGTACCTTCATGGGAACCGGTGAGGGAGGCATGCACGAGGCGATCCATCCGTACCAGGATAATATGATAGTCCAGATCGCATCAGGACGTTTCGGTGTTGACATCGACTACCTGGAACGCGGTGCAGCCATTGAGATCAAGGTGGGCCAGGGTGCAAAACCAGGTATTGGCGGTCACCTTCCCGGGGAGAAAGTATGTGCTGATGTTTCCTGTACCCGTATGATCCCATTGGGTTCGGATGCTATCAGTCCGGCTCCTCATCATGATATTTACAGTATCGAAGACCTTGCCCAGCTTGTGCGCAGTCTCAAGGAAGCTACCAACTGGGAAAAGCCGGTCTTCGTGAAAATTGCCGCAGTACATAACGTAGCTGCAATTGCCGCAGGTATCGCAAGATCCTCTGCAGATGCGGTGGTAATTGATGGTTTCCGTGGAGGTACAGGTGCAGCACCAAAGGTGTTCAGGGACAACGTAGGTATCCCAATCGAGGCAGCCATTGCCGCAGTGGATCAGAAGCTCAACGACCAGGGTATCAGGAATGAGGTTTCCCTCATAGCCAGCGGTGGTATCCGCAACAGCGCCGACCTGGCAAAATCCATTGCACTTGGTGCTGATGCAGTCTACATTGGAACTGCCTCGCTCATAGCCCTGGGATGCCGGGTATGTGGTAACTGCTACCGTGGACTCTGTCCATGGGGTATCGCAACCCAGAAGCTTGAACTTGTCGAACGTATCGATCCGGAGCTTGGCTCTGAGCACGTTGCAAATCTTATCCATGCCTGGACACTTGAACTAAGCGAGCTCATGGGTGCGGCAGGTCTTAACAGTATCGAAAGTCTTCGCGGCAACCGTGAACGTCTGCGTGGATACATGCTTGACGAAGGTCTGCTCAACGTTCTCAAAGTAGAATCCGTGGGGGCCTGATGCAAGTGGAACCTTTAGTAATAGATGCAAAGGGTATGCACTACACTCCATTGAACAGGATGATCCGTGAGGCAGTGGCTTCCGGTGTCAGGGAGATAGTGCTCAATAATGTCCTTGGACAGCGTTTCATAGGCAACGGCTTAAGAGGCGATGCAAAGATCACCATCAACGGAGTTCCCGGCGGAGACCTCGGGATGTTCATGAGTGGTCCGGAATGTGAGGTCTTCGGCGACGCCGAGCACGCTCCCGGGAACACCATGGATAACGGCGCGCTCATAATCCACGGAAGCGCAGGAGATGCGGTTGCACACAGCATGCGTGGCGGAAAGGTCTTCGTAGAAGGAAATATAGGCTACCGTGGCGGTATCCACATGAAGGAATATGAGGGAAAACGTCCTATACTTGCTGTAGGCGGAACGACCCATGCCTTCCTCGGTGAATACATGGCTGGCGGACTCATCCTTGTGCTTGGTACCGGTCATGAACCGGCAGTCCAGGACCGTGGTATTGGCAGTGGTATTCACGGAGGCGAGATAGTCATCAGGGGTGATGTAAGCGAGAAACTTCTTGGTGTAGGTGCCAGGAAGGTTGCCTTCACTGAAGATGACCTGGAAAGGCTGACTCCCGTGATAGAAGAGTTCTGCGGAAGGTTTGGAATAGACGCATCTTCCTTCCTGGACACGGACTACTCAAGAATCATCCCTGCAAGCAGCAGGCCTTTTGCAGGTAAGTACACATGGGAGTGATGACAATGGCAGGTAAAAATTATCTTGATCTTAAGGCAGAAATCTGGGACACCGGAAAATGTGCAGCATGTGGTGCCTGTGTTGCAGTATGCCCGGCAGATGCCATATTCTTTAAAACCGGTGAAGAATCGATCCATCCGTTCAACAGTGGCTACTGTAAGGATGCAAACGACGGTGTACCCTGCGGTGCGTGTTATGAAGTGTGCCCGAGGCTTGAGAAACAGCCTTCCGAGATTCTCGGCAACTATCTGGATATAGTATCCGCAAAGGCAGCGTTCGAGATCCCGAGAAAACAGAGTGGTGGTGCAGTCACAGCAATTCTCACAAATGCTCTGGAGCAGGGAATGATCGATGCTGTCGTGACTGTTGTGGAAGACCCATGGAGCCTGAAGCCCTCTTCAGCCGTTATAACATCCGATGAGGTTCTCATCCACCATGCAGGAAGCCGTTATAACTGGTGGGTGCCACTGGTGGCATCCCTGAAAGAGGCCGTCATCACACGCAAATACACGAACATTGCTGTTGTGGGAGTTCCCTGTGTAGTACAGGCGATCCATCGGATGCGTGAGAGTGACCTTGACCTCATCAGGCCGTTCAAGAAATACATACGTCTTGTCGTAGGTCTGTTCTGTACGGAAACCTTCGACTATGAGAAGCTTGTGCAGGACAAACTCATCTCAGAAAGAAATATCGATCCTCTGGACATCATTCATTTCGATGTGAAAGGCAAGCTGGAAATAACCCTGAAAGATGGTACACTGACCGTCATCTCCCTCAAGGAGGTCGAGGACTGTGTACGTCCCGGCTGTAAGATATGTACTGATCTTACTGCACTGGATTCAGATGTTTCCGCCGGTTCCATTGGAAGTCCTCAGGGTTCTACCACCCTGATCATTCGCAATCCGGTAGGTAGGCAGTTTGTGAACAGTGCTGTAGAGCACGGCAAATTGTTACTGGAAAAAAATGTGAACCTGGAATCCGTGGAAAAACTTTCCGCAAAGAAAATTGAGAGGATGCCAGAGGAGTAGTCTGAAAAGACATCATATTTATGGACACGGTACCTATACACTTCCTCTATTCTTCCTAACCATGCAATAGGTATCGTGTCCGGACTTTTTCAATGTTCAAAGTGGCCAGGTGAGACAGGTTTACTGCCATATGCCACTATGAAAGTGATTTTTCCTGATATGTTCCAGGGAAAGTTCTTTCCTATCAAACATAATCTTATATTATTGTTTTGCAGGTGTCAGTTCTGATAATCTTTTCCTGTAGTTGAGTGTATTGATCCCTTTTCCTCTGTCGTTGAGGATTATGGAACAGGTACGGTAGCCGAGTCTTTCATAGAACCGAATTGCTTTTTTGTTTCCTGACCATGTACACAGGTATACCTTTCTGAAGCCTTCCCTGATCAGTTCTTCTTCCAGTCTGGCAAGCAGTAACTCTCCTATCCCTGACTTACGGTAGGAAGGATGCGTAGCAAAGAAATTAATATAGGTCCCGTCTTCCCTTTGCCATTTTCTCGTACAGCCCGCCATTGCGACAAATCCCTGCAGCTGATCGGATGGTTCCGTTTCTCTGAGCTGTGCTACCAGATAGTTTGCATCGGGTGTTGCAAGGCTATTCTCAACTCTTTCTGAGATTCCCTCTCCCCTCTTTGAGAGGGGAGGGTAAAAGTCGTCGTCAACAAGTTCGATAAAACGGAAGACCGCATCGAAGTCTTCCTTCGTGGTCTCCCGTATGACAATATCCTGTTCCATATCAGAATGCGTTTAAATACCTATTGACTTCCCATTCATGTACCTGTATCCTGTATGCATCCCATTCGGCCCTTGCAAGCCTCAGGATATTTTCATGCACATGAGCACCGAGCTTCTCCCTGAGAAGTTCATCCTTCTCCAGGCAGTCACAGCTTTCGCTGATAGTGCTTGGAAGGGTTTCGATGCCCCTTTCTTTAAGCTCTTTGAGCGTAAGGTCGAATACATTCTGGTCCATTATCCTTGGAGGCTCTTTCTTGTTCTTTACGCCTTCGAGCCCCGCTGCAAGGATTGCTGCAAAGGCCAGGTATGGATTGCAGGAAGGGTCAGGGCTTCGCAGTTCGGTTCTGGTACTGTTCCCGCGGGGTGAAGGTATGCGTATAAGGGAGCTGCGATTAGCGCCGGACCATGTGATATATACAGGGGCCTCATATCCGGGTATGAGTCTCTTGTATGAGTTTACAAGCGGGTTTGCAATGCAGCAGATAGCTTTTATATGGTCCAGGACTCCTGCGATAAAGTATCTTGCAGTGTCGCTTATCTGCATATCGGCATTCTCATCATAGAATGCATTTTTCCCGTCCTTTGAAAGTGAGAGATTTATGTGCATCCCTGAACCATTCTCAGTAGCAATGGGCTTTGGCATAAAGGTCGCATGCAACCCGTAGGTCTTTGCAATGGTCCGTGTGACATACTTGAAGGTCACAACGTTGTCGGCTGTAGTGAGAGCATCGTCATATTTGAAGTCGATCTCATGCTGCCCGAAGGCGACTTCATGGTGCGAGGCCTCTATATCAAAATTAAGGTCTGTCAGTGTTAGAACGATATCCCTTCTGATGTCTTCTGCCAGGTCCGTGGGTGCGAACTCAAAGTAGCGGCCGTAGTCGTTAGGGACTGTTGTTGCCTTACCGTTCTCTTTCGCAAAGAGGAAGAACTCGAGCTCCGGTCCTACATTGAACTGGAATCCCATATCTTCCGCTTCTTTCATTATCTTTTTAAGGACATAGCGCGGGTCAGCCTCGAACTGTTTTCCGTCCGGGAGATATACGTCGCATATCATTCTGGCAACGACGCCCTTCTCATTTCCCCAGGGGAGAATAGCAAAGGTCCTGGTGTCAGGCCTGAGTACCATATCCGACTCATCGATCCTGACCATTCCCTCGATGGATGAACCGTCAAAGGAGATTCCCGTGGTCAATGCCTTCTCTATCTGTGTGACCGGAATTTCGACATCTTTAACTATTCCCTGAATATCAGTGAATTGCAATCGTATGAACTTTACGTTGTGTGTTTCGATGGCTTTGATGACATCGTCTTTATTGCTGATCTTCATTCAATCGCCTTTATACTTCCTCTAATTCCTAAGCAGTCCATGCAAAACTGCAGTTGGATATTATTTGAAGGTAGAGTTATACCTTACTGTCATAAGATAAAGCCCTATCTTGCTGCCGGAACAGCATTTCCTGGTCCTCTATTAAAGGATGTTCCCGGTATTGCCACTTAAAAAAAGAATATTAAACGAACTTTATACTCACGTCTTTCATATTGTTCCTTGCAGAAACATTGATTATCAGTGGTGTGAGTGATTCAAGCATTGCAGAAGTCTCGAGCGGTCCGATGTCAAGAGGTCTCATCTTTGATATATCCCTGACAAGTTCGAATATGATGTTCTTCGAGTATTCGGAGTTACCGCAAACCCCTATATCATAATCAAGCTCCGTTTCCAGGTTTGCAAGTTTTCTTGCAGGGACTGTATGGAAAGCGGAAACCAGTTCTGTTCCTTCAGGCAGCATCTTTTCAATCTCCTGTGCAGCACTTCCCGCCTCTGGCATTGTAAAACAGAAATACTCTGCGTTGAACTGGTCGCTTGTGATAGGTATGGTATGGGGTTCGGCATTCGGACTGATGTAACACATGTTCTTTTCCATAGGTACGACAACACTGACAAAGATCTGTTTATCGATAACAGGCGTTATCAGGTCGATCAGTGATCCCAGTTGATTGTACCGGATAGCAATAATAACTATCTCGCCCTCTTTTGTTGCATTCTTATTGTCACTGCCTGTGATATGTGCATCGTATCCGTAATCTTTCAAGATCTTCCTGTACTCAACTGCGAACTCTTCGGCTTTTTCAGCACTCCTGGATCCGATGATAATATCATGTTTCTGCCCCCATCGAAGTGCAAACCCTCTGCCTATATGACCTGTTCCTCCAAGTATCGCTATTTTCATGCATGTTCTCCATTTAGGTCTTGATCAGTTTCTTCAGATTAGTTAATCAATGCTCTTGATGCTTTTATAGTTGACCTGTGAGTGTACTGTGTTAATCTGTGTCATGCTATTTATAGTGATTCCTCATCTGCTATTAATTTAGTTTTTATCTCATGAGAGCCGGAATATCCTTGAGCAAAAAAGAAAAAGCGTCCCTACATTTAGGGGATGTATTTTTCCATCAGCGTTTCTCTGATCTCCTCCGGGCTTTCTTCTACTAAGGTCCTCAGTTCATCCATTATTTCAAGAATATCTTCTTCCTCTTCTGCGCTTTCAAGTTCGGACCTTAATACTTCCAGTTGTGTCAGCAGGCCATCAATGGAATCATTCAGTTCATCGTCATCAGTTTCGGACTGCAGTGCATCGAGTGATTCTATGTTCTTCTCGATCATCTCAGCAGTCCTTTCTTTAATATCCCCGGCGCCCAAAGGAGAAGCATTTTCTCTTGTAATGTTCTCTCCGATGGCATATGCTCCCTGTACTGTCAGGCTGAGCAGTATCAGCATTATCGTAAATGGTAAAGTAATTCTTCTGGTCAATAATTTCACAGGAAATCCTTCTGAAATGGTTCACAGTTGAGATAGGATCATTGACCCTATCTCTGCAGTTGGTTGGCATTTAACGAAGAGAACTGAGTTCTCTTCTAACGAAAAGACCGTTTGTTCTTTTCTAACGAAAAGACCGTTTGATCAGTTCTCTCCTATTTCCTCCATTGGTCCTCTGTGATGTGGCATCCTCTTTCCGCCATTCTCAGGGGCAGGCATAAGCTCCCTGACAGTTTCCATTATCTGGAAAATCCTTTCCCTCATTTCCTCAAGCCCATCAAGTGTCAGGTCTTCATCATCGAGACTGGTCTTGATGTCTTCGAGCTGGCTGATCATAGATCCGATATCATCGCTTGTAATCTCCCCGGAATCTTCGAGATCAATGTTTTCGAGCATCCCGATCATTCTATCCACTGACTCCGTGGTCCTTTCCTTAACGAACTCTATCTCTTCTTCTTCAGTCTCAAACTCCGGTTTTTCCATTCCTGGTCCTTTCATCATATTTCCAGGTCCCATCATCTCGGCGGTTATCTCCTTTACTTCATCGAGAGTTGATGCATCATTCACTTCCTCGATCAATGCTTCAAGTTTAGTGACCTCTTCCTCCACAGATTCAGCGGTCATGTTCTCATCTGCAGTCCCATCGAAGTTCTCAAGCATCTCAATCCTCTTTTCGATGGATTCTATGGTCCTTTCCCTGATGAACTCCAGTTCTTCCTCTTCGGTTTCGAACTCCGGTTTTTTCATTTCGTGGCCGGGTCTTTTCATATCGGCTGTAATCTTTCTCAGTTCTTCCAGGGTTGATGCACTGTTGACTTCTTCGATCAAAGCTTCAAGTTCGCCGATCTCCCCTTCAACTGATTCTACAGTTACGTTTTCGTTGGTGGTAACATCAAAGTTTTCGAGTATTTCGATCCTTTTCTCGATCGATTCTACTGTCCTCTCCTTTAAGAACTCCAATTCCTCTTCCTCGGTTTCAAACTCCTGCATCTCGGTTTCGTTTCCAGGTCCTACCGGTCCCGGTCCTCTGCCTCTGAAATGGTCTTTGAAGGGAAGCATTCCCGTTCCGTTGCTATCTGTGCCGGTCTCATTAGCTACTGCGCCCGATGGTATTATACTGATTACCATCAGCATCATTGAAAGACAGGCCAGGATTTTTTTACCTTGCGGCTTCATTATACTTTTTTCCTCCTTTTCCTTTTATATTGTGCATTTACCATAGCCCAGTGGTCCATTTTAGTGAACCACGCTGTTATGGCATTCATTCCATTGGCAGGCTTAAATATAAGCATACTTGTGAAAAAATGGATGAATAGGGCTTAAATCTCAAAAATAATCCTTAGATAAAGGTTTATTAAGTTTTTAAGTCTAAAATCCCTCTGTAAATTGAATTTACTACTAATTATGGCATTTTCATTAGTTTGTGGTGAAAAATCTCAGGATATTCTATTTGCCATCCAGGTAGTTATTATTGGGATTCCAGGTCTGGGGAAGAAATTTAAAAGCTGTGTGGGGATATTTTTTCTCTAAAATAACCGTGAAACTGACTAAAACCACGTTAAATATCCAAAAAAAGCTTCAATAAGCTTTAAAATCTATAATTTCCATCTAAGTTCTTGTTTTCTGTAATAAAGGTGACTGCAGTCTGTCAAGTATGTTTATATTCAAAAGGATATATCATACAGAAAAAGACCTTTAGAGTATAACGCAGACCTGCCAGGTCAGCACAAAGCAAAAAAGAAGCAATATTTGGAAAAGATGTGATCGTTAATGGAAAGGACTCCCGCCATATTTTTGATGTTCCTTATCTCCCTTGCTGTAATATCGGCCCTGGTCGGTGCCGACGATAGTGGACATTCTCCATGGGAACGAAGAGGGGATGAGCCCATGTCTGTCAGCCCGCTCAATTCCGCAAGAGAAATAAATGACAGGTCTCCGGGAATCTTCCATGTTCAAAGGACAGAGATCCTTACCGATGAAACAACATTCCTTGAAGACAACATTGCAAAATCAGAGGCAATGGCCCAACGTCTTGATGAGACAGTTTCCCGGCTGAATGCCGAAGGTAATGATGTTGATAAACTGGAAAAACTTGTGGCGGATTATACTTCGCTTGTTGATAATTCAAAAATGTACTTTGAAAAAGCAAATGCCACGGATGGTATTGATCCCACAGACAGTACGGGGTCCACATCGGGATCCGCTGAGGATGGACATGAATATCTGGAAAGATCAAGAGAAAGCATCATTCAGGCCAATCTTCTGCTCAGGGATATTTTCCATGAACTAAAACCCTACCTTGCATTACATGCCAGGATACCGGACGATGCCAGATTGTCCGCAGAAGGAACAGGTACTGTTGTCCTCTCGGGCGACCTGGATGTTGATATGTCCCTCTCTGCTGGAAAACTTTCCTATGTGGACTTTAAGGACGATATCTCTATTGAGATGCAAGATTCTACAGAGCCTGAAATGATCCGTATGCCGGATATGAAACAAGAACTTGTCACATATGAGAACCTGACAGGTAACCTAAGTCTTTCTGGTTCCGGTTTCATAATGGAGCTCACAGGGGAGGATATTTCCCTGATCGCCAGAGGAACAGGTGAAGCGGAACTTTTCGGGAACGGGACATATTTCATCGGTAACGGCAGCACTCCTGAAATGAAGCAGATATGGATTCCTCCATTGTTTGAGAATAATTGATATAACAGTAAGCAATTGTGTGATGTGGATGAAGTTCATTTATTACATAAGTTGCCTCGCCATTTTGACATTCATGTCAGGAATTTCCGGTGCTACGGGAATTGCAACTGTACATGGAGTCGCATATGAGTGGAGTACTTTCGAGCCACTTGATAATGCTATCATAGAGGTGAATTCCACTCCTGCACAGTCGATAGTGGCGAAGTACGGTGTTTATTCTTTTGAACTTCCCAGCGGCAGCTACCGGATAACAGCTAAATATTATCAGGATGGTACGCTTTCACATTACGGCGAAGAGTCTATCACTGTTTCTGATGACGGTAACTATGTAGTTGACCTGTTACTCCTACCATCTTATAGTGAATCTTCTGAAATTGACTCATCCATCGTGAGTGCACAGAGCAGTACTAATGGTTCGGAGCTCATTTCAGAAGAGGACAGCGGCAATCTGCTGGCAGGTGCCTCCATTGCCGGAATTCTGGTCTTAGCTCTTCTTTTCTATCAGGTACGTTTCAAAACTACACTTCATCCAGGATCAAGACCTGCGCAAAAGAAACATGTTTCAACTGAAAAAACTGAAAAGATGCAGGTTGAAGCTGCCGGTCTTACAGGTCATGACAATGAAGATTATGGCGACGGTATCTCTTCAGATGTTGAGGAGATATCTTCCGATATTCCGGTGAATGCTCCTGGATCTCCATTTGTCTCTTTGGAGGTTGTTTCGGGGGATGTTCAGCAGGAAGTTCCTGACAGGTCCTCAGAACCGGTACCCCAGGATCTGCAGGAAATACTGGATATTCTCAAGTCACAGGGAGGAAGAATGACACAAAAGGATATGCGTAAGCGCCTTAAATACTCGGAAGGGAAGGTCAGCCTTATGCTCCTTGATCTGGAAAAGAGAGGCAAGATCCGGAAGTACAAAAAGGGAAGAGGCAATATCCTGTTTCTTGTAGACGATGAATAATATGCTTCATCTTTTTGTTGCTATCTTTTTTTACAAGTGCCTATTTATGGCTAATTACCATTGCTGGATTCAGAGAGATTCTCTATAATTTATGGCTAATAATCCTTTATAATATGCTGGATATGTGTACAATTATAAATTAAAGATTTATTTATCATTTCCTTTATCTAAAAAGCTTCATTTCTAAGTTACAACTCTATTATCGTCTTTTCCTGTAAGTATGCTTTTATTTAAACCTGCTAATTGGGGAATTGTCCGGCAGAACATTGCTGGAAATCAACCACCCCCAAAAAGTGGCACCTGTGTCACCAGAAAAATACCATGACCCGCGGTGCCACAAGTACCACCAATATACCGCCAGCAACTCGCATAAGGGGCATTCATCCTATCCGGAATGTCTCTTATCGGGTAAAGGAGGCAGGATATGAAAGATACGTTCAAACAATTCATCGAATTTCGAAAACAAGCTAAAATCTCGGCAGATTTCTATGTTGCACAGGAGCTGATTCGCAAACTGACGCCAGAACAGATGGATCGTCTGCTGAGAATTTCCCCACACGGGGAAAAGAAACAGGATTTCCACTGGTGAATAACGTGAGGCATAAACAATGAACAGCAATTACAATGATTCAATGACCGCTGATGGTTCTTCGGAAAAGCCGTCCACTCTTATGAGGCTGACCGATGTTTGGAAGATCTACAAGATGGGTGAAGTGGAGTTTGCTGCTCTGAAAGGTATCGACCTGGAGATCCTGCACGGTGAGTTTGTTGTCATACTCGGGCCCAGTGGCAGTGGTAAGAGTACGATGATGAACCTGCTTGGCTGTCTTGACCTCCCAAGCAAAGGTGTCGTGGAACTTAACAGCAGGGACATTTCCAGGATGAGGGAATCCGAGCTTGCTCAGATCCGGGGGCAACTTATAGGTTTCATTTTCCAGACCTTTAATCTGATACCAACCCTGAACACAATTGAGAACGTCATGCTTCCTCTTGAATTCCAGGAAGCGGATTCCGATTATTCATGGAAGAGAGCAGAAGAACTGCTCGATATAGTCTCCCTCTCAGACAAAAAATACAATCTTCCCTCACAGTTATCCGGAGGCCAGAGGCAAAGGGTCGCGATTGCAAGATCACTGGCAGTCGATCCCAGGGTTATCCTCGCAGACGAACCAACCGGCAATCTGGACAGTGAAACAGGGAATTACATTCTTGAATTCCTGAACAACCTCCACCAGAAAGAGGGTAAAACGATTATCATGATCACCCACGACCCCGATCTGGCGAAATACGCCGATCGTGTTGTTCATATCAAAGACGGAATGGTCGACAGTATAGAGATAAAAAACCGTGAAGCAATGTGATGAAAATGAGAAAAATTCTGTTATTATTGTTAGTACTGATCTTGCCAATAGCCACTGCTGCCGCAGACATATCTAACGGCGTGTCTGGTGTCGAGGCAGATCTTATGACCCAGAGTCCAAGCCCTGCGAGGCCTGGCGAGACCGTAGAACTTACTTTCAGCATCCAGAATGTAGGGAGCAAGGATCTTACAAATATCGAAATATCCATCTATCCTGAATATCCTTTCAGCCAGGTGTCCGGGGAATCACTGACCAAGACGATATCCTTCCTTGAAGCACGTCAGGACGAGGATGATGCAAGCATTGTAAAGTTCAAGCTGAAGGTCGACCCGGATGTTGCAGATGGTACTTATGATGTGGATGTAGTTGTCAATGATGGTGACACGGATTCAAGTGTATCGACCACTGTCAAAGTGGATGTCCAGGGTAAGGAATACGCGCAGATCGTAACTATCAGCGAGTCCAGTATCGATGTCGCAACCGTGGAAACCCTTGAGTTCGTTATCACAAACACTGGCAGTTCCCCTCTAAGGAACATGGCAGTTTCATGGGAGGAGGCAACCGGTGTTATCCTGCCTGTCTATTCCGCTAATACCAAGTACATAAGTTCTCTTGATGTGGGTGAGTCAGTGGCCGTGGCATACTCTGTAATGGCGGATGTGAACGCAGATCCCGGCTTATACCAGCTCGACATCACCCTGGAATTCCAGGATTACAATTCCAACACAAGTACAATAAAAACCAAAGCCGGTTTGTTCGTAGGTGGCTCCACTGATTTCGATCTGAGCTACTCTGAGAGTGATATAGGTGAGGTTTCCCTTTCCCTTGCAAATGTGGGTAACAATGAGGCATACTCTGTGAAGGTGTCAATACCCGAGCAGGATAATTTCCAGGCCACGGGAAGTACCTCAACAATAGTAGGAAACCTCGAAAAGGGTGACTATACTATAACCTCGTTCTCCATATCCCAGGCCGGTTCAATGTCTTCCATGGGCAATGAATATACTGGCAACGAGGATTCTTCCGGTACAGCCCAGGCCCGGCCTTCTGAAATGCCTTCCGGGGATATGCAGGCAATGCAGGAAGAGATGGAAGCTAAAAGTGAACTTCTCGTCCTGATCGAATACACGGACTCTGCAGGCCAGAGGCACTCGGTAGAGAAAGCCGTCCAGATCGAAGAACTGACTGGCAGAGCCATGGCCGCAGGTGCTGGTCCGGGCCAGAGACAGTCATCCGGTAGCAACAGTTACCTGTTGTACGGTGCTGTGGCGCTGGTGCTTGTAGTCGTAGGATTCAATTACAGAAAGAAGAAGATGCTTAAAGCAGGTAACTACGTGCCGCTCAATGTCCAGCTTAAAGGGCTTAAGGGTAAGATACTGAAGAAGGAAAAGAGATGAGACGAAGTACCTATCTTAAGCTTGCTGCAAATATCCTGGTTCACAGTAAGATCAGAAGCTGGCTCACTATAATAGGTATCGTCATCGGTGTAGGCTCGGTCGTCACCATCATGTCACTAAGTGATAGTATGGCTGCGGATATGGAAGAAAGGTTTGCTGATATGGATCTTACATTGATCCAGGTCAGTCCCGGTTATACAAGGGCCATGTCAGCTATGGGAGGCGGCGGAGGACCGCCTGGCGGAGGCGGTGGTGGCGGAAGTTCTTCTTCCTCTGATGATGCCGAGCTGACCGATAAGGATATCATGGCCATAAAACTGGTCGAGAATATCGATTACATATATGGTAAGATATCCGGCAGCGATCTGGAAGTATATTTCATGGGTCAGACCGCAGATCTTTCCGTAACAGGGGTTGATCCGCAGGTCTGGCAGTATACGGTAACATATGAAATGGAATCCGGGAGATTGCTGGATGCCGCCGACAACAATGTCGTGGTAATAGGTTACAGGATAGCTCATGAAATGTTCGACCAGGAGATCGGCCTGAACCGTGTGCTTACGATTGAAGGTAAATCCTGCAGGGTGGTAGGCATACTGGCAGATGGCGAGAGTGACAATGCTATCATCATGCCGATAGAGTCGGCAGTTGAGATAATAGAAGATGCCGAGCAGGACGTCTATGATACCATAGTCGTGAAGGCAGATGACGTGGAAAATGTCGAAACGGTTGTAGCTGCCATTGAAGAGAAGCTTCTGGTATCCCGTCATATCATGGATGAAGACGACCGGGATTTCAGTGTATCCGATTCGCTCTCGCAGGCAGAATCCGCGAGTGAGATGATGGAATCAATGACGCTGTTCCTGGGAGCTATAGCAGGTGTGTCACTTGTAGTAGGTTCCGTAGGAATCGCAAACACAATGTTCACATCCGTGATGGAAAAGACCAAGGAGATCGGCACTATGAAGGCTATCGGTGCCAGGAACAGGGATATTCTGATGATATTCCTTGTAAACTCCGCGCTGGTAGGATTTGTAGGAGGTGTGCTCGGTATATTACTGAGCCTTGTGTTGACATCTCTCATGCCTTACCTTGGAATTTCCATGATGCGTTCATCCATGGGCTCGACAATTGCTCCTGACCTGATGCTCACGGGAATTTCCATTGCGGTGTTCATAGGGGTATTGTCGGGTGTGATCCCGGCTTACAATGCCTCGAAGATGAAACCGGTGGATGCATTGAGGTATGAATAAGGCCCGCTTTAAAATGGGGAGTCGTTTCACCTGAAGCATTTTCATGCTTCGGGTGAAGCAATCATATATTTACAGATAAAAATGCCTTGAAGGGGTTATTGAAAAATCAGTATATGTGAATGAGGCAGAGTGAAACGTCTGTTAGTTCAATGAATGGGGTCGATGATGATGAAGAAATCCATAGTGTGTTTCTTGTTGTCAATGATTGTGCTGTGTTCGGTCTATGCAGTCCCTGGTGAAGGCACCTTTGACGGAATGTCAAATTATTCTTCCCGGCTTGAAGCACAGGGAGTTTCAGAAAACTCCCTAATTGACGAAATAAGTTCTGGAACGATTATCCTGGAAGGGAGACAAGCCTTTACAAATCAGAGGCCCGGATCGAGGAGCAGATATGTGTTCCGTAATAACCGTATGATCGCACCGGCAACGGTTCCTGCGTACAATTCGGGTAGACTGATAGTCCAGGACCCCAGGATCGCTGTGCAGGATGAGATGCTCAACAGGAATGAGCTATCAGATTTCCTGAAGCAGAACACGCCGGCAGTAAATGGAATGTCATATTTCCAGGAATATGTTACACCATATGACGATACTGTCCAGTCATATCTTGAGGATGAGGGACTTGATGACAAATACGAGATCTACGAAAAGGCGATCTCATGGGTATGGGTGTCCGATCTGACCCTGACAGGCAGGCAGGAAGCATGGCTCACTCCTGCTGAGTTCCTGTATGATTCTCCGGAGTATAGTTCCAATCCTCTTCCGGGAGTCATTGTGAGCGATTGCGAAGACCAGGCCAACGCCCTGGCCTCCATGCTGATCGCATCCGGTGAATATGATGAAAGTTTCGTAAGGGTTGCCATAGGTGAGGTCCGGCTGGGAGATGTACTGGGAGGGCATGCATGGGTAGAGGTTTATGAGGACAGTCAGTGGTTCCCCTTGGATGCGACCGTGGGACCTTACTACGATGACGAAGAAGAGGAAGTTGTAGTTTTGGATATCTCGGAAACCGACTATTACTATTTCAGGGACGAAGGATATTCCGTTGTGGAGATATGGTATTACTACAACAATGAATACTTCATTGACCTCGGAAACCGTATTGGAAACGCACCCGATAACTGGATGAGTATATCCTCCAGTTATTATTGATTTTATTCTCCTCTCGTGATGACCTTTGCCATTTCCTTTTTATTTCCAGCCTACCCGCTATAAAAGATGATATTTTGGCTCATGAAAAGCTGTATTTACGTTGGATCTTTACGATGTAATTTATTCTCAAAGTCAAGTGATGCGATTCTGTTAACTTATTGTGTACGCTGAAAAAACACAATGCTGCGAATTCATAACTTATCGCAGATATTAACAAAATCTCCAAAGAAACATGTATATAAACGTTTTGTTTTTGTTTTTGGTATTTAAATGTTGTTCTTTTGAATACCGGGTTGTGATTATAACACGCAATAATCTTTGATTGTCACAAAGCTTAAATAGTTCAAACGCGTGTTATTGTATGCCATACGAGGAACAAATCATGGGTACAATAACCATTGATTACGATCAGACACGTTACGTGTTTGAAAGGACAGATGAGGAAACCAATAAGTTACTTATGTGGCTTTCCGGTGCAAAAATCATTGAACTAAAGGACCAAACCAGAGTACTAAAAGAAGAAAAATGTTTTAACGGCGAATCGTCAGTAAAAAGTGATAGCGTTAGTATAACCGATGCTCCCAAAGAATCAGTGTGGTACAATCCTCGTTCAAAAGAGATTTTCGAATATGTTAAGTCTCAGCCAAATTATAGGCACACTACAAAAAGCGTCCTTGTTCATTTTAACCCAAGTCAAGATATAACCTTGTCTAGAAGGGAAGATGACGAAAACCGTAACATATGGTATAGTGTGTTACAGAGATTGAGAAGAGTACGCAACAATATTATGTCGGAAGAAAGAGGAAAATGGGTAGAGGAAAGAGTAGGGCAAGAAAAAGAATACAGGTTTGAAAAGTATTAAACAGGTGGTTGCTATACGAGGTTTAAAACAAGCCTCTCCACCTGTTTATACAATCGCTTGCCGGTGTGACACAGTGGTCAAATGTGCCCGACTTATGATCGGGAATTCCTGGCGGGAATACGTGGGTTCAAATCCCACCACCGGCGCCATGTATATGCCCGTGTAGTCTAGTCCGGATAAGATTGCCCTCTTACGAAGGGACAGACATGAGTTCAAATCTCGTCACGGGCGCTTTACCTTTCGGTAAGGCTAGATTAGAATATGTTATAATTACATATATACCTATCGTTTGCGATTCTCGCAATATTCACGCACAATAGTATACCTTTTTTCATACCAAAAAGTATATATTCGTATAAGTCCTTTTAGAATATAGAGGCATAATCATGAACTGCAAGAAATGTGAATCATCAAAAGTTGTTAAGATCGGCAAAGTAAACGATGTACAGCGTTACAAATGCAAAGAATGCAATTCCACTTTTCTTGAGAATGATAACTTTGGTGGAATGAGGACACAAAAGCATGTTATTGCGGTTGCTATGGGTTTTTACTTCGATGGTATGAGCGTAAGAAAGATTCAGGAGCAGATAAGATACATTTTCAAAGTTGAAGTATCGCAAGTCACTATTCACAAATGGATTATAAAATATTCCAATCTTGTTTATGATTATGTTAGCAGCCTCAAAGTAGAATTTGGTGACAAGTGGCATGTAGACGAGACTGCAATCAAGATCAAAGGCGATCAAAAGTGGTTTTGGGAAATCATTGATGAAGATACACGTTTCCTTGTTGCCGGACACCTATCTAACACACGTACAAACAAAGATTGTACTATTCTGTTTAAAGATGCAGCAGATAGGGCAGTAAACAAGCCTAAATTCATCTTTGCAGATGGTTGTTTTGCATACAGAAAACCATTCAATAAGGTATTTTATGACAGGTGCAAAAAGGATACAACGCTTATACAGAATGTAGGCATCAACAGCAGAAGGACAAATAACATGGTTGAAAGGTTACACGGAAGCCTAAAAGACATGCTAAGGGCAAGGCGTGGACTTGATTCAATGGATAAAACAAGAATATTGCTCAAAGGCTGGTTTGTACACTACAATTTCCTTAGACCACATAGCTCATTGAAAGGAAAAACACCCGCACAGGCAGCCGGAATAAACATTGATGTATCAAACAAGTGGGAATCGCTTATAGAGCAGGCCACTAAGTGGCAGGCTTCTATAAATGGAGTGTGATATTATGAGCAAAGGATTAAAAACGACTGTACAAGAGTCCAGCGGGAAGTATACAACTCCTATACCAACCGCTTTAGTTAATTTGCTTGATCTTAATAAAGGCGATAAGTTCATGTGGAAAATGGAAGATAACAAAATAACAATTGAGGTTGTGAAACAATGACAGAGGACATTAAAGAGGAAATATACATTTTGGATAAGATGATTACATCTTTAGTAGAACTGCTAGAGGAAAAAGGCATTTTGGAATATGAAGAGTGGGAAAATATGTTGCGTGAGAAGTTGGAAGAAGTTAAAGGGTTAACTCGGTTTGAAGATTTGGAAGAATGAACGTTTAAGCAGGTGTGTGTATGGGAGAGTTTCATGGACTACAGGAAAGCATTGCATACCAGTGGTTTTTGTTTTCGGCTGGCATTCCTGCGGGTGCTGGTATTTTTAGTGTAGAAATGTCAGCGTTTGTAACAAATTTAATGTCCGCAACAATTTTTAAAACACTTCCATCTTCAGATGTCGGGAACGTTGTTATTTCTAATTATTATTTTGCATTGTTTTTAATCACAGTAATCGGACTGATTCAGGGCATTGGACTAGGACTATTCAAAAAACCCGCTTTTTCATTTGGTTATATCACGGGGATTGTAGTTATGATATTTGTTTTTGGTAGTGTGCTAGCAGAAATTGCACCTTCTGTTATTGTAGGCATGTTAATTGCATTAATCACCGTTCTAATTGGAATATACTTAAGGTTTTTAATAAAAAATAAAAGAGATACCAGTTATAATTATTATTGGTAATACAAAACCATTCAGTACACCACCAACAAACATTATTATGCTTTCTTTTTTTGTAAATTCTAGAGACATATGAGCATACATGCTAAAAACGAGCGCACACACAGCCGATGCTACAAAATCAAACGGTAATATATCAGGGATATTTTTTACCGACAGCATAAAAAACAACGTGTTGGCGATAATACCCCACATGATAAAAACCGACTTGTTTAAATATTGATTACATACTACATTTTCTTGATTATTTTTATTTTGCATTTATCCCTCCTAACTCATTGAATATTTTGATACACAATAAGTTAACAGAATCAAGTGATGCATAATTATAAATATCATTGCCTAAGTAATAGGATTCCTTGTATATGTCTTTTTGTTGGAGGCATAGCTCAAAACACAAATTTGAGGAGGCTCATCATGCAAAAACCAAAAAATCATATATTTATTTGCGCAAGCACAAGACTAAACGGCAAAGTCCAGGGCGCATGCAAGAACAAGGACTCACATGATCTGGTAGCAATGTTTACCGAAGCAGTAATGGACAGGGATCTGGAGGGTCAAGTGATGGTTACTTCGACCGGATGTGTGGGTCTTTGCGAGAAAGGACCGATAGTAATGATCTATCCTCAGCAGACATGGTATGGCGAGGTAACTGAAGATGACATTGATGAAATACTTGATGCATTGGAGGAAGGCGCAGTCGTAGACCGATTAATCATATCATGAGAATGACTGCGATATTATAAAGCTAGTTGTTCAATTGTATTGAATAACTCGCTTTTTATTTACTCGATAAATATCATTCTTGTAAACCTTTTCAAGATGCCTCAATAATATTATAGATATTTTTAAATATATCTAGTATTATTCTTACGATCTCAGAGCTATAGGTGGGTTGATTGTCTAATATTATTTAAGGGACGAAGGTTATTCCGTTTTGGAAATATGGTATTACTATAATAGCGAGTACTTCATTGACCTTGGAAAGCGCATAGGTAATGCACCGGATAACCGGATGAGCATATCATCCAGTTATTATTGACTTTATTCTCTTCTCTCTTTGAAATCTAGTAAGTAATGCATATATATTAGTTTCACATTAAACGATTTAGTTTCATATGAAACTATATCTTAAAGGGAATATCCATGAGACAATCTGAAAGAATTGGTGCCAAAATCGGTTTCATTTTCTCGCATAACCACCTTTATATTGAGAATGCGCTTGAGTCCTACAATCTCAAAGGACCGATGTTTGCTTTCTTATTGGCACTCTCAGACAAGGGAGGCTCCTCGCAGGAAAGCCTGGCACGGTATCTCAACCTGAGTAAAGCTACTGCAACAAGAGCTATAGTAGCGCTTGAAAATGAAGGCTACATACGTCGCGAGAAGGATGAGGGCGACAGAAGGATATATCGCGTTTTTATTTCAGATAAAGGCCGGGACCTTCTTCCTTTGATCAATAACACGCTTTATGAATGGAATCGGATCCTCCTCTCTCAGTTCTCGGATGAAGAGGAAGAAATCTTCAGGAAACTTCTGGACAAAGCAAGAAACACCCTTATGGAATATGACGGAAGAACGGACGAGTGAAACGCAATGGTCACAGATATCGGGATATCGCTATGAATCGCAAAAGTGAGTTTTTAGGTACTGAGAGTGTCAATAAGTTACTGTGGAAATTATCAACGCCAGCAATAATAGGACTTCTTGTACAGGCATTCTACAATCTGGTGGATACCCTTTTTGTAGGAAGGGCACTGGGCGAACAGAGCGTACTCGGAATTGCAGGTGTAGCTGTTGCTTTTCCTTTGCAGATGCTTATGATGGCAATATCCATTGGTATAGGGGTGGGTGGTTCTTCTGTGGTATCCCGGATGCTTGGTTCCAGGGATATCAAAAAGGCTGAAAGGACCCTTGGAAATGTTTTTACCTATACACTGGTACTCAGTATTATCTTTCAAATTATCTTCTTCTTCAATGTAGACACGTTATTGAACCTGTTCGGTGCCACTGCAGATAACCTGCTCTATGCAAAGGAATACTCTGTGGTTATATTGCAGGGAACACTTGCCTTTACATTCGGTTTCGTATTGAACAATCTCGTAAGGGCCGAAGGTAATTCAAAGGTTGCCATGAACAACATGGTATTTTCAGGTGTCCTGAACATCTTCCTTGATGCTATCCTGATGTTCGGTTTTGGAATGGGTGTAAAAGGTGCGGCTCTTGCAACCGTACTTGCACAACTGGCAGGTACTATTTATCTTCTCTATTACTATCTGAGTGGAAAAAGTCCGCTCAAACTGGAACTGCCAAATTTTGTTCCTAAATTCGATCTTATCAAAGGGATAACAGCGATAGGCTTTGGTTCCTTTGTGATGGGAGCTTCCAACAGTTTTATGCTGCTTGTGCTTAACAATGTTCTTGCAATATATGGCGGGAATCTTTCAATCGCTGTGTTCGGAGTTGCAATCAAGTTACTGATGTTGGTCCTCATGCCTATAATAGGTGTATCACATGGTCTTCAGCCAATAGTCGGTTATAATTACGGGGCAGAGAATTATGCAAGGGTGAATGAATCCGTAAGGACCTCATTACTTGTCACTACTCTTATCGGAGTAGCAGGTTTCATAATACTGTCAATTTTCCCGGGTACTTTCTTCAGTCTGTTCAGTTCCGATTCTGACCTTATAAGTAGTGGTGCATCTGCTCTCAGGATAATGATCCTTGCTACACCTCTTATAGGTCTGAATGTGATCGGAACCACATTGTTCCAGGCAACGGGAAAGGTTAAACCTTCCTTTTTCCTGTCAATGTGTCGTCAGATATTGTTCCTGATACCATTGGTGCTACTTCTTCCTTACTACTTCGATGTTTCAGGTGTATGGATGGCTTTCCCGTTATCTGATCTCATGGCCGGTCTTCTTAGTATGTTCCTGATCGTAAGGGAGTATCGTTATTTCCAGCGCAGGGTCGATAATACAATTTCTTGATATTTTCTTCCCTGTCCACGACAATTATTTATATTTTTGAACCCCTGCTTAATATGGGAGATTATCAGATGCCGGAGAAATCCTGGTTCTTTGCAATGGAAGAAAAAGATCTCGATAACGGAAAAATTGAGTTTGCCAGAGTGAAGGGAACTCCTGTGATCCTCATAAAGAAGGATGGGAATATCTATTCCATCTATGGGAAATGCCTTCACATGGGTTGCCGCCTTTCCGGGGGCACTTTCATTGACGAATATGTCCTGAAACGTGGCTGCCACGGCTGGGAATATGATATGAGGACCGGTAATCATCCCGGAGATGATAACGCAACTCCCAAAATATATGAGAATAAGGTCGAAGACGGGGAAATACTTGTCCTGCTTTGAACAGATAAATCCTTGATAGAAGGTGTGGGTTTTTGGCTTCATGGGTCTTTGCTATAGATGAAAACGAACTTGACGACGGTGAGAAAAAACCGTTGCTTCTGGAAAGTAATGCAATACTGCTGGTCAGGAAGGATGGGGACTTCTATGCGATGTCCAATAAGTGTCCGCATATGGGATGCCCTTTTTCAAAAGGAACTCTTGAAGGTTTCATCATAAAGTGTCCTTGCCATGACTGGAAGTTCGATATAAGAAGCGGTGAGTTTCTCGCAGCATCAGAGATAAAGACTCCTGTATATGATACCAAGGTCTCTGATGGCCAGGTCTTTGTGAAAATGGAAGGTGATCTTGAATGAAGAAAGTGGTGATGTACACTCTGAGTACCTGTCCCTGGTGCATGAGGGCAAAGAAATATTTCAGGGAACGGGATGTCCCCTTTGAATATGTCGATTATGATAAAGCAGATGAGCAAACCCGTAAGTCTATCATGCAGGATTGCAAATCCCATGGTGAGGAGATGTCCTTCCCCTTTGTCAAGATAGGGGACGATGTGGTCGTTGGCTACAATCCCCAGAAATATTCTAAATTACTGGAGTCATGAAGGGAAGCTGATGGATACTGAAAAGCGTAAAGAAAAGTTAAGGGCGATGTTCCAGAAGGTTATCGATCCACTGGGTTACAAGTACAGTCCTGATGAAGAGCTTGTGGATTTTCTGCTGGAGCAGGAAGTGATGCTGGAAAAGGAGAAAGGCAGTCCGTTCTGCCCCTGTCAGGGACTTACAGGTGAGCGGGAGCACGATATGCAGTTGGTATGCCCTTGCATACCTTTCCACAGGGAGCACTTCGATGCAATGAAACGTTGCTGGTGCGGCCTTTATGTTCATAAGGATGTTGACAATCCTGATGACCTTCCTCAGATATCAAGGAAGGAGTTCGAAGAGTCAAGAATGAAGGAGTGAAATGCATGGTGGGGGAAGAAAATGAGGTCATACGGAACATTAAAACAAGAAGAAGTGTCCGTGACTATGTTGATAAACAATTGAGTGAGGGATCCATAAATACGATCATAGATGCCGGGATTCACGCTCCTACGGGCTTTGGTTCTGAGCCCTGGTTCTTTGTCGTGGTACAGAACCGGGAAATGATGGACAGGATGTCCGATTACTGCAAACCGAAGCTACTTGCACAGCTTCAGGACTTGCCAAACGACAATGTAGGAGAATTCAGGAAACACCTGGCTCAGGAGGATTTCGACATATTTTATGGTGCTCCTTTGCTCGTGATCGTACTTGGCAGTAATGCTGGTTTCACCACTGATTATGATTGTGCCATGTGTGCGCAGAATATGATGCTTGCAGCCCATTCAATGGGTATCGGCAGTTGCTGGGTGGGTACGGCCTGCTTTATTCAGGACAACGTAGAGTTCATGAGTGAACTCGGAATACCCTACGATTACCGAGTCATAGCACCTATAGTGTTCGGCTATGAAGGGGAGATCATAGAGAGGCCACCCCGACAGAAACCTCAGGTAGTGTGGGTTCATTGAAACGGGATAGTTTTGTCCTGATCCCTTTATATCGGATTTATCCGGAATTAGAATAAAATAGAGTAGGATCTGGCGTTCCTTAACAGGGATCTGCCAGATTCCGATCATACATTCTTATTATTCTCTTCACGCTTCTGCGGAGTGAAACGAATCCTCGCCGAGCGGAACATAGCTTTCCGGTTCGGACAATTTCGCAGCGAGCTTCTCTTCCTGCGCTTCCAGAATTGTATTTGTGATCCTGTCCAGCATTTCCATTGCGCCACGGTATCCCGTTGCCAGTATGCGCTGGGCTCCTACTCTGTCGTGGATCGGGAAACCAACTCTCACGAGGGGTATTCCCATTTCCTTTGCAATGTACTTGCCATTGGAATTGCCGATCATTATCTCAGGCTTTGCTTTCTTTATCGCATCATTGAATGCATCGAAGTCCACGTCCTCAAGGATCGTCACGTCGCAGTCAGGCTTCACCTGCTTGACCCTTTCCATCGCATATTCCGCGAACCTGGGTGACTTGCTGGAGGCCACTACCAGTATGGGGTGCATGCCATTCTCAAGTGCAAGGGATAGCATGCCCAGAACGTTGTTCGGGTCTCCGTAGATGGCCACCTTCGTTCCATATACGTACTTGTGCGAATCCACCATCGCATCTATCAGGCGGCCTCTTTCCTTCTGGTACTGGTCGAGTATATCCGTTCCTGCGATCTTGGACAGTGCAGCCAGTAACCTGTCAGTGTACTCCAATCCGATGGGTAGTGGCAGATTCTGGGAAGGGATATCAAATGTCTGTTCCAGGTAACCGACTGCTCTGTTATCGTTAGTTATTCCCAGGCCAATGGTCGTAGCACTGTTCTTCATGTCTGCTATATCAGCGTGGGTTGTTCCTCCGGGGAATATCTTCTGGAGTTCCCCTGTCATGGGTGCGTCAAAGGTCTCCGAGATATCCGGAAGGAGTATGAAGGAATTGGGGCCGATGGTATTGGACAGTATGTTCTTGAGCTCGCGTGTATCCTCGGGCGAGACATTCTCCGAAAGCACCACATTGAGCTTGTTGTTGAAGATATCGCTTGCGTTCTCCCCGGTTGTGAATTCCTTCACGATAGCCTCAACTGCTTTGATATAGCCGCTGTTGTGGCTGTCCTCGTAGCTTGGTGTGGGTACGGGAATTATTATCACGTCACTTGCGAGTTCCTCTTCTTCTTCTTCCCTGAACTCGGAAATGATACGCCCGATATCATCCCCTATGGTCTCGGCAAGACAGGTTGTGGATACGCCTATAACCTTCGGGTTGTAACGCAGGATGAGGTTCTTCAGGCCCTTCTTGAGGTTCTCGCTTCCTCCGTATACAGCACCTCTCTCACTCAGGGAGCTCGATCCGATGTCCACGGGTTCCCTGAAGTGATGTGCAAGATGCAGTCTCATATAGGTGCTGCATCCCTGTGAACCGTGCAGCAGTACCATCGAATCTTCTATTCCCTTGAATGCCATCACACTGCCTATGGGCTGGCACATGATACAGGGGTTGACAGTTGTATAATTCCTTTCTGTCATGCTATTGACTCCTGCTGCAGTGTAGCAGTATTGAGATCTTGCATGTTGTTTCTCTCCTTTATTGCACTTTTAAGTTCTGCCCCGTTTTCCGTCTTCATGCCGGATCTGTTCTCAGTAACGGTATCTTCATCAACAGCCGGCTTCAACTTGCTTCCGTATACTTTCCACACAGGACTGTTTATGGAAGAATCAAGTTCTCTTGCGAAGTTTAGGAAACCGTCGTAACCTTCGAACTCAATGGACCTGTCATGGTTGAAATCACAGAACGCAACACCAAGCTTGTAGGCAAGGAATCTCTCCTTGACACCTGCGACCATCAGGTCTGCCTTCTGCCTCACAAGAAGGTCGGCAAGTTCCAGTGCGTTAGCATCGTCTACGATAACCGTACCGTCCTTCACCTGATAGCTGATCTGCTTATAGTCATCCCGCTTTCCGGTCTGTGTTCCTATTATCACGACTTCCATTCCAAGTTCACGGAAGCCCTTTATGAGTGTAAGTGCCTTGGCCGCACCACCCATGTATATGGCAGCGGTCTTTCCCTGGAGCCTGTTCCTTATGGTTTCGATCTCGGGCATTATTCGCTTTGTCTCATGCTCGATTATCTCTTCGGAACCGAAGAACTCAGCTACGGTCCGGAGGGCAATTGCAAGGTCCTCTATGCCGAAGTAGCTCACCTTGCGGAAAGGAATTCCGTATTCCCTGGTCATCCACTTTGCGAGATATGTCATAGAACCTGAACACTGTACCAGGTTCAACCGGGCTCCGTGTGCCTTTGAGATGCTGTCTGCTGTTGCATCTCCTGTCATCGAAGTGATTACCTGTACTCCCATCTTCTCAAAGAGGGGCTTTACCAGCCAGACATCTCCTGCCACGTTGTAGTCACCAAGTATATTGATCCTGTATTCCGATGTGATCTCGGGTTCCTTTGTTCCGATGAGCTGCATAAGTGCATGGCATGCTGCCTTATATCCATCGGACTTCGTCCCCTTGAATCCTTCTGACTGTACGGGTAATACAGGGATTCCAACTCTTTCGGTTGCTTCCTTACAAACGGCTTCGAGATCGTCGCCGATTATACCGACAATACAGGTTGAATAGACAAAGATGACAGGTGGGTTGTATAGCTCGACCAGTTCGTCAATGCTCTTTGAGAGTTTTTTCTCGCCACCGAACACAACATCAAGTTCCTTCATATCAGTTGAGAAACTGGTACGGAACATTTCCTTATCACTCGACAGGCTGCCTCTGATGTCCCAGGTGTAGCTTGCACATCCGATGGGGCCGTGTACGAGGTGTATCGCATCGGTTACGGGGTTTAATGCCACACGTGCTCCTGAATATACACAGGCTCTCTGGCTCATGGAGCCGGCGATGGATGTGTTGTCGCAGGCGAGCTCGCTGCTCTTCTTTGCCTGCTTCAGGGCGATGTATGGTTGTCTTTCATCCAGCGTGTTGATCACGCTTGTAATGTCTGGCATGTTCTCACTCCTAAATATATGAGGTCGTTACTGTACGACCTCCAGTTCTTCTTCAGGAATTGTCTTGTCCTTGATGTCAAGGAAAGTGTTTCCGATCCATTCAACCATGCGGGCTGCTCCTGCGTATCCCATTATCGGGAAGTGGTGCAGGTTTGCCCTGTCCATGATCGGGAATCCGACCCTTATCAGTGGTATGTCCTCGGCAAGGGCTATGTGCTTACCATAGGTGTTACCTATCAGCATATCCACGGGCTCGTTCTTGATGATCTGGTGGAGTGTGAACAGGTCTGCTCCGGTAAGGATCTGTGAATCAGGGTACAGTGGGTGTACCATTTCTGAAAGTCTTTCTTCGAAGTTCTGGCTCACAGAACCTGATAGGATCACGGTTGGTTCCATTCCCATTTCAAGCACCAGGCTTGTCAGACCTTCGAGTATGTCACAATCTCCGAAGATGGCTACCTTCTTTCCGTAGAAGTGTGGGTGAGCATCGGTCATCATATCTACGACCCTTGATCTTTCCTGTTCCAGTTCCGGTGGGATTGGGACGCTTGCAAGTTCTGCTGCCTTCATGATGAACCTGTCAGTGAAACGAACACCTATTGGTGCAGGTCCGATCTGGACTGGCATCTTGAACTTGTTCTTGAATACATTTGCTGCTGCTCCTCCTGCCATACTGCAGAGTGCAATGGTTCCCATTGAGTTTGCGCTGTCCTCAACATCTCCTATTGGTGTACCGCCCTTTGCAAAGAGTCCTCCCTCTCCGGTAATTCCGGCGTCGAACACATCTGTCTGGTCAGGGAATACAATAGTTGGGATGTTCATGATGGAGAGTATTCTCTTCATCTCGCGTATGTCTCCAGGGTCCACAAAACCTGGAATCAGGTTAAGCTTACCATTTGGCTTTGTCTTTGTGGCAAAGGTTGTAACGAATGACTTTACCATGTTGTCATAGCCCGTTACGTGGGAACCCACATAACTCGGGGTCGATGCAGCACAGAGCTTGATCGAAGGGTCAATGAGCTCTTCCATCTGTACATCTTCAATGATCTGGTTTACATCATCACCAATTGTCTCTGAGAGACATGTTGTGTGAATTGCAACAACTTCTGGTGTGTACACTGCCTCAATGTTGGCGAGTGACTTCTTGAGATTGGATGCACCACCGAAAACGGCGGTTCCTTCATAGAAACTACTGGTAGTTCCTACGGTTTGTTCCCTGAAGTGTCTTGTAAGACACATTCTCAGGTATGAGAGACATCCCTGTGATCCATGGCTGTGGGGCATACAGTTGTGTATGCCCATTGCAGCATATGATGCGCCAATAGGCTGGCATATCTTGGCAGGATTGACCACCAGTGCATCTCTCTTAACTTCTTCCTTTGGTGTATAATCTAACATTATTCTTCCTCCCTTATTCTGCCTTCCATGGGGTTTTTAAGAGCTTCCAGCTTGGGTTGTTCACTGCCATATCGACATCCCTTGCGAAGTTAAGTACTCCTGAGAAACCGGTGTAACGTCCGCTGTAGTCGTAGGAGTGGATCTGCCTGGATGGAATTCCCATCTTCTGTGCCATGTATTTGTCCTTGATACCTGAACAGAACAGGTCTGGCTTGAGTTCCTTGATGAGGAATTCAGTCTCGTAGTGGTTGAGATCATCCACAGCGATCGTACCATCCTTCATTTCCGGCATCATCCCATCATATGACATGAGGCCAAGCTTTTCCTTAAGTTCCTTCATACGTTCATCACTGATGGCAGGTTCAAATCCTTCCTCCAGTTCATAGTGGAGATCTTCAAGGATTCCGCTGGATGCCTTTTCCTTCAGACCGTCAAGGATCTGTCTTCCTTCATAGTCATCACGGTGAGCAAACTGGTATCCTGCAACAAGAACCTTCATACCAAGGTCTTCAAAGAGATTCTGGTAGTGGTGTGACCTGGATCCACCGGAGTAGATGAATGCTGTCTTGCCCTGAAGCTTGTTTCTATACTTTTCAAGCTCAGGCTGTATCTTTGCCATTTCCTCTTCGATAATTTCCTCTGTCTTCTTGTTTATCTCTGCATCATCGAAGAACTGAGCCATCTTTCTGAGTGACTTCTTTGTGCCTTCAATTCCTACATAGTTGACCTTTAACCATGGTACTCCGTACTTTTCTTCCATCATACGGTTAGTGTAGTTAACTGACCTGTGACAGAGAAGGATACTGAGCTTTGCCTGGTGTGCCTTTGCAAGAGCGTGGAATGAACCGTCTCCTGTGAAACTTGAAACGATACGATATCCGATCTTTTCAAAGAGGGGCTTGATCTCCCAGAGGTCACCACCAATGTTGTATTCACCAAAGATGTTGATGTCGAATGGTGTTGGATTTTCCAGTTCTTCGGTGCCTACCACGTGTTCCATAAGAATGTTACTTGCAATATGGTGTCCTGCTGACTGACTTACACCTCTGTACCCTTCACAGCGAAGGGACATGATTTTCACACCATGTTCTCTTTCTGCTTCTGCAGCGACTGCTTCGATATCATCACCGATAAGTCCTACAGGACATGTTGCACAGATGGAGATTGCTCCTGGCTTGAATATCCTCACTACGTCATCAATTGCTGCCTTGAGCTTCTTCTCACCACCGAATACAATATCCGTTTCCTTCATGTCGGTTGAGAAACAGTATTGTAGGTAGTTGTCACCGCCATTTTCTGCCTTGCCCATGTTTCTCCTGGTTCCCCAGGTGTAATATCCACAGCCGATCGGTCCGTGTGTGATGTGGACCATATCCTTGATAGGTCCCATTACCACACCCTTACCACCGGCATAGGCACAACCACGGTTTGTCATTATGCCTGGTATTGTCTTGGCATTAGCTTCGATGTGATTTTCATCGGAACAGGAATTCTTGACAGTTAAGTGCTGTCTCCTGTCCCTGGCGACCTTTTCAGGGTAGATCTTCATCATCTCGTCGATGACTTTCTGTGAGGATTCTACTTCAGAACTCATTCCTCATTCCTCCCTACAGTGATATCTCCTTCTTCTCCAGTCCTTATCCTGTAGGATTCGGGTATGTCTGTTACGAAGACCTTTCCATCCCCTGCATGTCCTGTCTGGTTTATGCTGATGATTCGCTGGATTATCCTGTCAGCTGCCTTATCATCGACAACGATGGTGAACAGGCGCTTTGGGACAAAGGGGATACAGTTCTTTGATGAAACTCCTTCCTGTGCCGGAAGTGGTGGGTCGAATTCATAGCATAATCCCTTTTGCTTTCCTCTTCCCATCACCTTCTCCACTGTAAAGGAAGGATATCCGCAATCCGAAAGTGCATCAAGCGTCTTGTGCACCTTGTTCATGCGAATTATTGCCGTGATTTCCTTCATTTGAGATTCCTCTTCCGATTTACAGTCCGCATTCACCGGTACGTATTGTGTATGCACTTTCAACAGGGTTTACGAAGATCTTTCCGTCGCCATATTTTCCGGTGTGAGCTGAACTCTTGATTATCTCTACAACCTTTGACTTGTTCTCATCTTCAACGACGAGCATTAGCATTGTCTTTGGAAGCTCATCGAACTGTACATCTGCTGTGTGGATACCTCTCTGCTTTCCTCTTCCGAAGACATCCGTCTTGGTAAGGGATACGAATCCTTCCTTTTCAAGTTCTTCAACAATGTCGCTTACCTTGTTGGGTCTGACGATTGCACGGATCATTTGCATTATTTTTCACCTCACAGTTCTACGATTCCGAATTCTACCATCATTGCTTCCAGGTCTTCCATTTCCATTGGCTTTGGAACCACGAACAGGTCATTGTTCTCGATGTTGCTTGCCAGTGTCAGGTATTCCTGTGCCTGATCACAATCCGGATCAAACTCGATAACTACCTTTCTGTTGATCTCAGCACGCTGTACGATATTGTCTCTTGGTACGAAGTGAATGAGCTTGCTTCCAAGCCTTTCTGCGAATGCTTCGAGGAGTTCACGTTCTCCATCTACCTTTCTGCTGTTACAGATGATTCCGCCAAGACGTGCGCCGCCCTTTGCGTACTTCTGAATACCCTTGCAGATATTGTTTGCTGCGTAGATTGCCATGAGTTCACCACTGGCGACTATGTAGATCTCCTGTGCCTTTCCTTCACGGATTGGCATTGCAAAACCACCACATACTACGTCACCAAGTACGTCATAGAAAACGTAATCCAGTTCTTCTTCGTATGCACCAAGGTTTTCCAACAGGTTTATTGATGTGATAATTCCTCTTCCTGCACAACCGACACCAGGTTCCGGTCCGCCTGATTCGACACACTTTATTCCGCCAAATCCTGGCTGAATAAGCTTGTCAAGTTCGATTGATTCGTCGCCTTCTGCCCTTAGTGTGTCAAGTACTGTCTTCTGGTTAAGACCTCCAAGAAGCATTCTTGTAGAGTCAGCCTTAGGGTCACATCCTACTAACAGTATCTTTTTTCCCATGGTGGCGAGTGCTGCTGTCAAATTCTGAGTTGTCGTTGACTTTCCGATTCCGCCCTTTCCGTATATTGCTACTTGTCGCATGGTCTTTTCCTTCTGTACTTCGTTAATTGTTCTGTTGTACCGTTTTGGAGCTGCCTTGCTTGTATAGTACAACGGAATCCTATGTACTATATTATAATATATAAATCTAATTCATATGATTAACCATGTTATCAGTGTACTTTTGTAAAAAACGTTAGCTATAAACATCTTTCAGCGACAGGTTCAAAAGATGGGATGTATCGGGCTGCTCAGCAAGTTGCTGTCTGAAAATGATATTTTTCGTCCGGTTCTGGTAAACGCTTATATAGTCACACGGTTGAAAGTTTCAATTATCCGGTGAGGTTTTACTGTCAAGGCACAATTCAATTTTCGTGTGATGTTGTCCTGGTAAAAACAGGGATGCCGTTCCATTACAAAATGCCTGAGCGTATAGGAACGGGCCTTTTATTTAAGGGGTGATTACAAGTCCCATGATATATGACAATCACATACCTTCTGCAGATATCATGGCTGCATAAAAGTCAGTTACGGTTTGGGATTACTCCGCCTTTTGCACTTTCACGGATATAGGGTAATGCAAGGCGGTTAAGGAAAAATCGGCATGAATCATACTATATGTAACGAAGTCCTCCCATTCATCAGGCGCGGTTATCTGTTGAATAAGTCCCCAGCGGTTACTGGTTTTGGGGATATTGTTAACAGCTTAAAATTAAAATAGGACCATGCCGGAAATGAGCAATGTGTTTCGTACATCTCATTTATTCATTTATTCAAATTTAAAACTTAGGTAGATATTATGTTTGATACAGGTACAACAGGATTTATGCTGGTGGCCACAAGCTTATAAGCTGCAATTTCAATTTCTATTATTGGACTTTTTTCAACGTGAACCAGAAAATACTTCCCTTACCTTCCGGATTGTCTACGACTCTCACATCTTCGCCATGCAGATCTACAATTCTTTTTACGATCGCAAGACCGATTCCGGTACCTCGTATATTCTCCTTATGGAGCCGCTTGAACCGCTCAAAGACCCTTGTCTTTTCTACATCAGGTACGCCATCTCCCTGGTCTGTGATACTGATCTTCCATTTGTCCCTGAGATTGTCGACCTTTATCTTAATGGTGCTGTTATCGGGGCTATACTTTATGGCATTGGAGAGGAGGTTACTGAGCACTCTTTCTATCATCGGATTTGCAAGTGCAGGATACGAATCTCCTGATAATGGCTCCAGCTTGATCCCTTTTCGCTGCATGTCCAGTGAAAGGCTGTTCGCTGTTTCCTGCAGTATGGAGCCGATATCACATCGCACAAAGGCTATTTCGTCCATTGCCTCTAATTTTGCAAGCTGAGCCGCCCCTTCGATGAGTTCGATCAGCTTTGTGGTCGACCTGTTAATATTGTCGATGATACGTTTTTGCTTGTCGGTAGGGTCTGTTTCTTCAAGTAGATCGGTAAATGATTTAATAAGGCCCGCAGGGTTTAGCAGGTCATGGCGAAGGACATCGGTAAAAAGATCCTTGAGCTCGTTGGAACGTTCCAGCTGGCTTGCGTATTCCATCAGTTTGATCTCATCTTTCCTTTTCTCAGTGATATCTTCTCCTGAGATCAGGATTCCTGTTACCTTGCCTTTTTCATCCGTCAGGACTGAATCATACCACCTGAACAATCTTTCTTTGCCGGTGATCGTGAGGATGGGGTATTCGTGGTATTCATTCTGTTTTACCAGCCCTTTCTGGAGATTGTCATATGTGCTCTCCACGTGTTCGGTATAGCTCTCGACAACGAACAGATCTATCCAATTCCTGTTAATGATGTTCTTTCTGTTATAGCCCAGGAAATCGGCACCTTTCTGATTGATATGAACGAGCTTGTATTCCGGGTCAAGAACCGCGATCAATATCCCTACGTAGTCAAGATATTTGTGGGTTTTATCGAGTTCCGTAAGCAAAGAATCATGCTGTTCCTTGATCCGCAAAAGAGAAGTTATCTTCTTATCCAGTTCGAACCTGTCAGCAGGTTTTTTCAGGAAGTCATCGGCACCAACTTCAATTCCCATCTGATGGTCATCCCTGGAGGTCAGGGATGTGAGCATGATAATGGGTATAAAATCAAGTTTATATTCTTTTTTGATGACCTTGCAGACTTCAAAACCGTCCATACCAGGCATGACAACATCAAGAAGTATGAGGTCAGGTTCCTCTCTTTTTACAATTTCAAGCCCTTCTTTCCCGTTGGGTGCAGTGAGTACGTCATAATCATCGGAGAGGTATGAAGTAAGGAGTGCTACATTTATCCTTTCATCGTCAATAATGAGTATTTTGCGCCTGGTGACCTGATCCATATTGTTCATCTATATATTTTTTATTATATATAAAAATATGTATTATTATATGCTGTAGAGCAGTTTCTAGTTTTTGTGAGGAATTACAAATTAGCATTTATCAATTGAGAAACGGTTTAGGATCTCCGCAACAAAAATCGAATGTTTGAAGCTTATCGCTACTTCAAGACAACAATGTTAAAATCAGGGAAGGAGCCCCGAAAAACTATGGAAGTGGCTATAGGTATGACAGGATCGCACTATTGTGAGTGTACGATCTTCGTAACAGGAGTTAAATTCCCGGGGCTCGGGATGAATATTTATCCTAAAAAGGAAAACGGATAGGAAGTTAAACAGGGGGTAAAGATGCGCTTAAAGCGCATCTCCGTCGGTTTCACCTGTGCGGATCCTGAGAATCTTCTCTACCGGGTAGATGAAGATCTTACCGTCGCCGATAGAACCGGTTGCAGCTGTCTTCATGATAATGTCAACAACAGTATCGACATCTGCATCATTGACAACTACTTCCATCTTAATCTTTGGCAACAGGTCTACACAGTATTTCCTGCCTCTCCACTGCTGCATGACACCCTTTTGCTTTCCGCGTCCCTTTACATCGGTTACGGTCACACTTTCATAGCCCGCTTCGTCCAGTGCATCCTTTACCTCATGGATCTTAGTAGGCCTGATGATTGCTTCTATTTTCTTCATTTAAATCACTCCTTTCCGATAAGGAATTCTGGGTATGCGCTGATGCCGTGTTCAACAACGTCCAGTCCTGCGATCTCATGTTCTTCAGAGACACGGAGTCCGATCACTACATCGATGATCTTGAAGATGATAAATGATATGCCGAATGCCCAGACTATACTGAGTACTGCACCGACTACCTGGATCATGAACTGCTGGGTTCCACCGTAGATAAGTCCTGCTCCGGCTGCGGTATATGCTGCATCTGCAAGCATTGAACCCTCTCCCTGCCCGATTGCGAAGATACCTACTGCAAGAAGTCCCCAGGTACCACAGTATCCGTGTACTGCAATTGCACCTACAGGGTCATCCAGCTTGAGTGTATTCTCATTGAACATTACTCCTGCATATACTACGATTCCGGCAATGATACCAATAACGATCGATGCCCAGTTAGTGACTGCACCACAGGGTGCCGTAATTGCTACAAGACCGGCAAGCATGCCGTTTGCAGTAAGGGATGGGTCAGGCTTTCCTGTCTTCATCCAGGTAATGATCATTACCATGATCGCACCGGCGCCTGCTGCCAGGAAGGTGTTGACTATGACCATGCTTACGTATGGGTCGTTACCATCAAGGGTACTACCACCGTTGAATCCTACCCAGCCGAATGCCAGGATAAGAGTACCGAGGAATGCCAGCGGAAGGCTGTGACCTGGTATTGGTATCGCCTTGCCGTTCCTGAACTTGCCGATCCTTGCACCGACGAGCATTACACCTGCAAGGGCTGAGTATCCTCCTATGGAGTGTACAACACCTGATCCCGCAAAGTCATGGAAAGAAGCACCTATTGAGTCTACAAGGAAGCCGGTTGTAAGGATTCCCGCACCGCTCCATACCCAGTGTCCGTATACAGGGTAGATGAGTGCTACCATAAATATTGTGTAAACGAGATATGCCTTGAAGTCGGTCCTCTCAGCCATTGCACCGGAAACGATCGTTGCACCGGTTGCTGCGAAGACCATCTGGAACCACCAGCTGTTCCAAAGGCTGTTGTCAGCCCCTATGAGGAAGAACTGATCGATACCAATAAGGCCTGTGAAGTCAGCACCGTACATGATGCCCCATCCGACTGCCCAGTATACGATAATACCAAGGGAGATTGTCATGAAGTTCTTCATGAGGATGTTAGCAGTGTTCTTGGTCCTTGTCAGGCCTATCTCGACAAGTGAGAAACCTGCGTGCATCAGGAATACTATGGCACCTGCTATGATCAGCCATAAGACTGTAAGTGCTGTCTGAAGGTTTTCGATTGCTATACTGTTTTCCTCGATTGTCTGTGCTGAGCCGGGAACGGCAAACACCATAAATATTACGCTGACCAGCAGCAGGAACTGCCAGATCATCTTTGAATTATATTTGTTCAATATTTCGTACATGAGTACACACCTTTATTTTCTAATTTAATAGGAACACGGATGCTATGTGTAGACTTTATATTATTTAAATATTGTGCTAACTTCCTATGTCTTTGTATGTTGTACAGCTCAATGTTATAATTTCATTCCACAGTATTCACTCTTCAGAGCCGAAATGAGGCAGAAAACTGACCGATTTTTCACATCCTATATTTTTACTTTGAATAAATATAAAAACCCAATCTGTTTTTGAACTCTTTTCCAAAATACATATATGTTGGGGCAAGGGTCCAATATGCCTGCATCTCGTCCCTGTCGGATATTTATATAGCCGAACATGGCGTTTTCTGATACGGGACACTTACTACCAGTGATTGTATTTCCGGTGCAAAGGGACATATCCCTGATTTTTCAACTTCAAAGTTGCATGTTCATTGGGAAGATATTCTAGGATTCTGAGATAAAAAGGACAACTTACGATCATCAGATTGAAAATGTACGACAGATCGAGCGTGGATGGCTGCTTCAGGCCCAGAAGGAAAAAGGGTGAATCCTCATTTCAGTTATAGGATAAGATGAAAAAAGCGAATGATGTCCTGGACCGCCATCATATCATAAAGCACACAGGTGATACTGACAGGCAGACATACACCATACTTCCCTGGAAGTTTGGGAGGGGTTATTTTTCAATGATGAATATTGTAAAAAAGTATCGGAATATCCCGAATAAACTCTGGGTTATCTTTCCCAGTCAGTGCTGCTCATAGCACTTTCATTTTCCTGTATTCCATCACTGTTGATACGGGATGTGTCTCGATCCCGATACCTGCTTCCTCGACTGCTGCTACAGCATTTATTCCTACCATGACAGGAATGCCTACTTTTCCTCTCTGTACAGGGGCATAGAGGACTTCCGTTCCGGGCTCTCCTATGCATATGTGACCGCCGATGTCTTCTTTCTTTGCACGTTCCATCATGATCTCTGCTCTCATGGCAGCAGATGCAGGTATTTCACGCATATTGGCAAGCATTTTTCCGGTGCCTGTGTCTATGGCCTGGAGGATAGAGGTGGATTTCCTTCTGAGGAATATCTTGATGGGATCTATGGAAGTACCGCTGTAGGATATCAGGTCAACGAACCCTTCGGGTTTATTATCCTCTATTTGCATCAAGCCCCCGTATGCGGGAAGTGTAGGAATGCCGTTCTTGAGCAAAAGACCGTCAAATGTGATGCTGCATACGGTCGCCAGGGCGATCTTACCTTCCGGAACATAGATGTCATAATCGTCGGATTCCTCTTCAAGGATACCGACTCTCGAACTGATGGATGCTCCGTGGGCCATGGCATATCTTATGACATCGGCTGCATTATCAAAATCGTCCTTGTCGATGTAACTGATATTTACGATAACATTGCCTTTCCCGGTGTCGAGATCGTAATCCGCCCGATAGATCAGTTCTTCTATCTTGGTGATGATAAATCCAAGCCTGTCGCTGATCAATGCATCACTTAGTTCCTTTTTTCCACGCTCGGTTATTGTACGGCCGATATAACCGTGTTTTTTAGTGAACCCTCTTTCATCAAGTATCCTCAAATGGTATCTGACGGCTCGTTCACCTATTGCATAACCTCGATTGTGCATCTCGTCGGCTATAAGTCGTGCACCCACCGGTTTATCACTTTCACTGATGATGCGCATTATTTCCACAAGTTTTCTCTCAACATTAGGGTCCGTCATTTTTACACCATTCTGGTCTTACCTTTCTGAATATCTCTAATTTATAGGCTGTGTCTATTATTTAAGTTGTGTGCATAGGTATCAGATGCGCCCTGTTCTGAGTATATAAAGAACCAGCCACATTCCCAACAGACCTGCCATCACAAACCCGATAAAGCCAATGCTTGGCATACCCCATATGTATGGTCCCTTTCCTGTCTGGATGATAAGGGAAGATCCCACGATTATGGCTGATATTATAAGGCTGAAAGCAAGACGATTGCTTGCAGCATCGAGTTCCGCAACGATCCTGTCAAATCCGTGAGGGTCGAACCGCAGTTTAAGGTATCCTCTTTCAGCTACATCAAGAATGTGGGAAATTTTTAAAGGTGCGCGACGGAAGACCCTCGACCAGTTATACAGGTCCCGGTATGTACCTTCCGCAATACTCTTCAGCCTGAAGCGGTTCTTTATGGCTCTTGTGGCAAAAGGCTCGGCGATGGCTGTCATGTTTATTTCAGGATCCATCAGGGCGCCGAAGCCTTCTGCGGTCATTGCACCCTTTGACAGCAGGGCAACGTTAGAAGGCACACGAACATTGTGTTTCCGGAGCATGCCTATCATTTCCTCGAGTATGGCCACTGTGTCCAGTTGTTTGACTGACCTGCCGTAATACCTGTAGAGTAACTGGTCTATGTCTATCTTCAAAGACTGGATGTCAACTTCTTCCCCTATGGAGCCGAAGTCCCGAAGGATCTCTATGTACAGCTGGGTGTCGCTTTTGGTAATGGCGATCAGCTCGTCGATCAGCAGGTTTCGTGTTTCTGATGAAAGGATGCCGACCATCCCGAAATCAAGAAGGGCTATCCTGCCATCCTCCATGATGAAAACATTCCCTGAGTGCAGGTCCGCGTGGAAGAAACCGTCCTCATATACCTGTTTCATAAAAGCTTCGATAACAATGGTAGCTATCTGCTTTCTGTCAAGCCCCACCCCGTCAAAATCTTCAAACAAAGTGCTTTTGACGCCATCAATGTACTCCAGGGTCAGTACTTTCATGCTGGTGTAGTCCCAGTACACTTTAGGGATGTATATGTGAGTTTCATCCTTGAAATTATGCAGGAATCTCTCGGCGTTCCTGCCTTCCTGGGTGTAGTCCATCTCGTCATGGATGGAACGTTCGAATTCTTGCACTGTTTCAACAGGCCTGTAAAGCTGGGTTTCAGGCATATGTTCTTCGGCAAAGCCAGCGAGGCTGTACATTATATCCAGGTCTGCCTCTATGACCTTTTTAATCCCCGGCCTCTGGACCTTTACAATTACATCATCGCCATTGATGAGTCTTGCACGATGGACCTGGCCGATAGAGGCTGCAGCGATGGGTTTTTTCTCAAAGGATATGAACAGTTCTTCTATATCTGCTCCAAGTTCTTCTTTAATGACATTTTTAACATCCTCAAACCCGAAGGGCTGCACTTCGTCCTGTAAGGCGGAGAATTCCTCGATATACTCCCTGGGTAACAGGTCATGTCGCATGCTGAGGATCTGCCCGAGCTTGACGTATGTAGGCCCCAGCTCTTCCAGCACCATCCTGACCCTTTTCGGATGGGATATCGTGCTATCGATCTTCCCTTCTTTTTTCCTCACTCTGGAACGAAAGGGCCTGAATTGATTTATCCTCAGCCGGTCAGCGATGTGTCCGAACTCGTATTTAATCAGTGTATCAACGATCTTGCCGTATCTTTTGATCATTGGATACCTGTGTAATTTGCGGTTCAGCATGATTATCAAAGAATTTTTAAAAATCAAATTGGTTTATCTATATATCTTTACTTTCTCGGGAAACAATTATTAAACTATCGTTCAATGTTGCACGAAAACTGGTGTTTGGGGAAATTGTTAAATAATTACCATTGCCAAATTGTACTAGGTGAAGTCGGGTGTAAGCTGGAAAGTGTATACTCTGCTTACCATTAAGAAAGGAGTGATAAGATGTTATTCTTGGATATAAGTACATGGCAACCTGAGAACAGTGACAAGGTCATTGAACATTTCAAACAGTTGAGACCACCTGCAGGAGTGAAGGTAATCAATCAGTGGGTAGACATTTCCGGTGGGAGATATTTCATTTTATATGAAACGGATGATCCAAAGGCATTCGCCGAGTTCAACCTTCCGTGGTCTGACATATGTCTGATCGAGAGTTGTCCGGTAATGGAGTCTACGGATTTCATAAAACTCATGGCTGCTAAGGGAGTTTGATCATCTCCCTTTTTTAATTGCAGATCAACTTACTTGTCCTAAGGTTACATTCTTCTCAGCGTTTCCTACACGGACTGTGAAATTGCCATCAGGAAGTGCATTTGTTTCATAATTGAAATAAAAAATCCCTTCACTGTCAGACTTCATGGTCTGTAATGCCGTGAACTCCAGTTTTACCTCAGTCTCCCCGTTCATTGCTTCTCCATTGATGACGATGTCATAGTTTCCCGGTGGCACATTCTCATCCGTGAATTTCGCTACACCTCCATTGGAATCAAAGCTTCGTTTGAAGTCAACGAACATCTTCACGGTAAAATTGAGATTCTTTACCGGACTGGACCTGACATCAAAACGGTTCTTTCCTTTCGGTATCGGGAGATTCTTAAAACCGTATTCGTAGCTTCCATTGTTGACCTTTACGGATCGAGAGAATGATACCGAAACATCGGTTATGATATCGGGTTCGGTTTTTCCCTGAATTGTCAGAACATCCCCTGCCAGAGGATCTTCGGGCAGGATGCTCCATTCAGTGATCTCACTATCTGAAGATACATCCGTTCCTCTCTGTGTAAATGAGTAGATGAATTTCACAAAATTAAGAATAAGGCTTTCGCCTCTGCTGCTACCCACAAATGCCCCCTCCTTTGTAGGTTTTAAAGATCTTTCTCTTCTTTTTCTTCACTCATTAGAGTATCTATCTTAATTCCTAAGGATTGTATCATTTCCTTGAGTTCCCTGACCTCATCCTTGCTTGCAAGATCTGCTTTGTCAACAGCTTCCTGTACTTTGGCCGAGATCTTGTTTTCCATCTCTTGCTTTTGTTTCTTCTGCTCGTCCATGAGGTCGCGCACGAACTTCTTTCCTTCTTCCTTTCTCATCTCGCCGTTCTCTATGAGCTCATCGGTCATGTCCTGGAGCTTTTCCTCTGTGAGTGCCCACATTCCAATGCCGAACAGACCAGCTTTTTTCCAGATCTCTGTTATTTCTCTCAAATGCAAACCTCCGTTTATAAATTGGAGGTAAATTGATAAATACCTTATTCCGCATTCGGTGGTCTCAAAAGAAAAAATTCAAAAAAAGAGGGGGCGGATGATGCAGCAGATCTGTATCAGGATGCCAGTTCGTGAAGATCGTGTTCAAGGTAGCTTGCATGGCTCATCTCAATGAGTCTGCTGCATA